>JALUSH010000019.1 GCA_027016675.1 Thermodesulfovibrio sp. | reverse complement strand
AACTGAGGATTGGCAGAAATCACCTCACTGTCATGATAAAGGGACTCTCTTGTTGGTGCCTTACCAGCCATCAATGCAATTAACTTCTGCACCCTTTCACCTGAAAGGAACTTGGCAAACTCCCAGGCCTCTTTTTTATGTTTAGTAAAGGCACTTATCCCCACCTGCCAGCCACCAAGTGTTGAAAAACTCCTTCCACCAGGGAAATGAGGAAGCCTTGCAACACCTACCTTTCCGACTATCTTAGACCTTGATGGGTTGTTTGATATCTTCCAGACATAGGGCCAGTTTCTGTGAAACACAGCCCTACCCTGTACAAAAAGGTCAAGAGATTCCGGCTCCTGATAGGTAAGAACCCCCCTGGGGGCAATGTTACCGATAATCCTGTCTCTTACAAACCTTACTGCCGCAATAGCAGGCTTGAGATCTATCCCTGGAACTCCGGTTTCAGGATTCAGGAGCCAGCCATTGTTACTCAGGATAAATTCCATCATATCACAGACCAGCCCTTCATACTGTTTGAACTGACCTGAATATCCATAGATCATATTCCCTGCTTTTCTTTCTTCATTCATTATAACCTCAGCCTGTTTTACAAGTTCCTGCCAGGTCTGAGGTGGTTTAAAACCATACTTTTCAAGCAGGTCCTTTCTGTAGTAAAGCATACCACTGTCTATAAAAAGGGGTAGTCCATAAATCTTACCCCTGTATTGGTTAGCATCTATAACCGGGGGCAGATACTTTTTCTGCTCCTCCTTGGTAAAGAGCCCATCAAGAGGCATGGCCCATCCAGCCGAGGCAAACTCAGGTGGCCATACAACATCCATTAAGAACACATCTACATCTTTGCTTCGATTCTTTAATTTCTGAGTAAGCATGTCGTGGAAGGCTGTAGATGAGTGCGGCCCTATTTCAGTAATTATCTTGATTTCAGGATGCTTTTCTTCAAACAGCTTAAATATTTCGTCCCATACCTCCGGTACATTTGGTTTCCATGTAACAAAGTGTATTGTAACCTGATTTTTCTCTTCTGTCTTGCTGCAGGATGAAATAACACAGAATGCTAAAATTATAAAAACTATTGAAACAAATCTTTTCATATCTCCCCTCCCTGTATATCCGGCTATTAGTCTTATAATAAATACTATCACAAATCTCAAAAAAAGTTTTAAAATATCTGCAATGAAACGGAAAATTTTCCCTCAAAGGGTTGATATAACGCCTCATATTGCCAGGCCCTTTCAGATCTTTTTCAGAATCGAGGCATCAAGTTCCATTGTCTTAATTGCTGTTACTGTAGTTGCCTTACTCTGGGCAAACTCACCATACAAAAATATATATCACCATTTATGGGAGTTACCTCTCTCCATAGGACTGGGCACCTTTGAGGTAGTGATGCCCCTGAAGGAATGGATAAATGAAGGATTAATGACCCTGTTTTTCTTCCTTGCTGGCCTTGAAATTAAAAGGGAGATACTCGTCGGAGAGCTCTCAACATTCAGAAAAGCCATACTTCCAGTGTTTGCTGCAGCAGGCGGAATGTTGATACCTGCTTTAATCTATATTTACTTCAATCACGATACAGTGTCTTTACGGGGATGGGCAATACCTGTGGCCACTGATATTGCATTTTCACTGGGGATACTCTATGTACTTGGCAAAAGGGTGCCAATTGGTTTAAGGGTATTTCTTACTGCCTTTGCCATTGCAGACGACATCGGTGCCGTTGTAATGAAAACAGCTATTTCCATGGTTTATGCTGAAAAAATAAACATGGCATTCCTTGCAGTTGCTGCATTATTGGTTGTTTTTATTGCACTTGCAAGTTTTTACTGGATAAGAAGTTCGCTGTTTTATATTTTAC
>JALUSH010000018.1 GCA_027016675.1 Thermodesulfovibrio sp. | reverse complement strand
ACATCTGCCTTGAGGTTCTTGTTTCCCCCCACCCTTCTGAACTCGCCTGAATCAAGGAATCTCAGGAGTTTTGACTGCAGTGAGATGGGCATCTCTCCAATCTCATCAAGAAAAAGGGTTCCCTCATGGGCAGCCTCAACAAGTCCGTGCTTCACCTTGTAGGCACTGGTAAAGGCACCCTTTTCATGACCAAAGAGTTCACTCTCTATCAGGTTTTCTGCCAGGGTTGAGCAGTTAAGGGCAATAAAGGGCTTGTTGCTCCTCTTGCTGTTGCGCCATATGTAGTTTGCAACAAGTTCCTTACCTGTACCGCTTTCTCCCTGGATAAGCACAGTGGAATCTGTTGGGGATATCTTCTTTATCAGGGCAAGAATTGTCTGGGTCTGAGAACTCCTGGATATGAACTCATCAGGCCTTTCCCTTCTGGTTAGTTCCTCCTGAAGCAGGAGATTTTCCACCTTCAGGCGCCTGTTCTCATAGGCCCTGCTGATTATGATATTTAATTCTTCAAGTTTATAGGGCTTGGTAAGATAGTCGAAGGCTCCGTTCTTCATTGCCTCAACCGCTGTCTCTACAGTTGCCCTGCCAGTAAGAACGATTATGGAAGGTGCAGCAGGGTCGTTCCTGATTGTTTTCATGAATTCAATACCATCTATGCCAGGCATCACTATGTCAAGTAGTACCACATCAAAGGTGTCTTTTTTTAGCTTCCTCAATGCCTCTGAGCCATCAGATGCAGTTTCTGTTAAAAAACCCTTCCTGCTTAACTCCTTGCTGAGGAGTCTTCTCACCGGTTCTTCATCATCCACTATAAGTACCTTTATATTCATCTTCTTACAGGTAATTTAATTGAAAATACGGTTCCTTTACCCTCGGTACTGTCAACATCGAGTATACCATCATGTTCACTAATAATACGATGGGAGATAGAAAGGCCAAGGCCTGTTCCCTTACCAGCAGGTTTTGTGGTAAAAAAGGGATCAAAGATTCTCTTTAGTAATTCTCTTTTTATTCCCCTTCCATTATCAGATATAGTAATTATGACCATTTCGTCGTTCTTGTCATAGGTGGTTTGAACCACAATCCTGCCCTCTTTGTCCATAAAATAAAAGGCATTCATTATTATATTCATAAAGACCTGCCTCATGGCACCTGGATCAACCCGTGTCTGGGGGATATCTGAGCCAAGGTTCAACACTATTGTGTGTTTATGTTTTCGTGCATGGTGGTCAATAAGAAGAAGCACTTCTTTAATAAGCTCATTAACATCTATTAAACGTTTTGTACCTGTAGATGGACGGGCAAAATCAAGGAGGCTCTGCAGTATATCCTTGCATCTGAAAATCTCTTTGTTAATGGTCTGTAGATATTCCGGGAAATCCTTTAGTGTTTCGTCATTGTCAACATCATTTTCTCTTATACGTTCAAGCAATGCCTCTGCATAGCCTGCAATTATGCCCAGGGGATTGTTGATCTCATGTGCTATGCCAGCAACAAGGGTGCCAAGGGAGGCCAGCTTGTCTGACCTGATCAACTGCTCCTGAAGATTTTTTTGCTCTGTAACATCTCTTAAGTAGTTTATGTAACCGTATTCCCTTCCATCACTGTCACGGAGAGGATAGGTCCAGTAATAATAGGTCGCACCCTGCATCCCCTTTAATTCCCTGTAGATCTTTGTTGATCTACGATATACCTCAGGCACATCAGGTGAGTGGATATTTAAAAGGGCAAAAAGACTGGATGTGTCTTTTCCATTGAGGGTAATCTCAGACAGTCCTGTTCTTTCAGTTACAGCCCTGTTGGCCTTTATGATTCTGCCCTTCAGGTCTGTTATCCATAGCAGATCTGTGATAGCATCAAAGGTTTTTTCCCATTCCCTTTTTTCCTTTGATATGGCCTCAAAAAGAAGTGCATTCTCTATTGCTATGGACAGATGTTTTGCAATGGGCATCAGTATTTCAAGATCAGCCTCTGTATAATTTTCAGGTTTTATGCTATCAAAGTTTATCGCCCCCAGAGGCCTGTCTTTATAGAGAGGCACACTTATGGTAGAGCGTATGCCCTCACGATAAAGCACCGCGTCAACAGGGAATAGTATCTCCTTTGAAAGGTCTTTGTTTATCCAAGGTCTCTGGTTGATTGCCACCCATCCTGCACTTGTTCCCTTTACAGGAGAACGTCGCCCCTTTTTCAACTCGGTTTTCAAAGTGGTATCAAGGGCGAAGATAGTCAGGGTATTTTCATTCTCATTAAGTAACGTGATGCTTGCCCTGTCAAACTCTATAAGGGACTTTATCTCAGAAACAACGAGTCTGAAGATATGTCCGATGGAAAGACTTGAATTAACCACACTTCCTATCTCATTAATCAACTCTATCTGGCTCATCTTTTCTTTTAGATTCTCAATAAGACGTGAGTTTTCCACAGCAAAGCCTAACTGGTTTGCGATACTCTTCAGGAACTTAACATCCATTGGAGAAAACCTGCTCTCTATCAGGCTTGCCATGCCCAACACCCCAACAATCCTGTCCTTATTAATCTCTATATCCTTGACTGAAAGGGGAATACCTACAAGACTTCTGTAGCCAGTCTCTCTTATTTTAAGATTTAAGATGCGGGGGTCTTCTGTAGCATTATTAACAACGAGTGCCTTTCCAGAGGATATTACCCTGTTTATGAAAGGTTCATAAGGTTTGAGGTCTATTGTTTCTTCATAGACCTCATGCGAAGTGTCTTTATAACAACAGAGTCTTATGTGGCCACTCCTCTCATCAACAAGATAGAGCCATGCTGCATCTATCTTCAGGCCCTCGATAATAGTGTCAAGAACCTCTTTTAATATCTTCTTCAGATCATTACCCTTTGACAGAATTTCTGTAAGGGCATTAAATGTTCTGATCTCTCTTGTTCTGAGATCTGCCTTATGTTGTATCTTTAATCTTTCTCTGATATTCTCTACTACAAAAACATATCCACCTGGTATTTCGACAACCGTTGTTTCTGAAGGGAATGTCTCCCTGTCTCGACTCATGCAGGTGCTTTTAAAACGACATGTTCTTACATTGTTGTTATATATATTTTCCAGAAATGAACTATCATGGAAAAGTATCTCTACGCTGATACCCTCTAATTCACTGCTTTTGTACTGGAACAGTTCCTCTGCTGAACTGTTCAGTTCCTTTATTATGTATCTGTGGTCAGTGAAGATCAATGGTAGTCCGATGCTGTCTGTAATAAGGTGTACCAGAGAGGAAGTTTTTTCGTCTAATAATAAACCGCTCATATAAAATTTTAACATAAAAGTACCTATTCAATGGATGCATCTCCAGTTTGGCTTTACTCATTAAACCTAATTTTTAAAAATTAGGGGAACTCCTGTAACCTGATGGTAGCTTGCCTTTTAATCTATAAAAAGGTTAATCTATATAAATTTGGATTGGAAGGGAGGAATAATAATGATTACCATATCTGATGCCGCAGCAGATAAGGCAAAGGAGATACTTTCTCAGGAGGGGAAAGATGGCTGGGGGCTCAGGATCTACATATACGGTGGAGGCTGATCAACCTCTTATGGCCTTGACCTGGCCGAGAATCCCCTGGAGGGGGATCAGGTGATAGAGAAAAAGGGACTGCGTGTCTTTATAGATAGCTATACCTTTAATATGCTTTCAGGTATGGAGCTTGATTATGTTGACAATGGTATGGTAGAGGGTTTTGTTCTAAAGGGTGCCCAGCCACCCTCCTCCTGTGGATCTGATTGTGGCAGCACCTGCTAATGAAGAGCATACTTTATTGACTGCACATAACTTTAAATATCAAATAACCTGGCACCAGTGTTCTGAGATATAATGAATTAAGTATGACTTTTTAAGAACAACCTATCAAAGGAATAATAATGTTTCCCATTCATAGACCAAGAAGACTGAGAAGAACAGAATCAATAAGACGGATGGTTCGAGAGACCATCCTTACACCTGATGATTTTATCTATCCCCTTTTTGTAGTTGCTGGTTCAGGGATTAAAAAACCCATTAGCTCCATGCCTGGATGCTTTCAGGAATCAGTTGATGAGGTTGTAAAGACTGCAAAAGAGATACACTCCCTTGGTATCCCTGCAGTTATACTCTTTGGTATTCCTGAACACAAGGACGAGCTTGGCTCAGAAGCCTATGATCCCAACGGTGTTGTACAGACTGCCATAAAGGCTCTAAAAGACTCTATGCCTGACCTTGTGGTAATAACAGATGTCTGTATGTGTGAATATACAACTCATGGACATTGCGGGGTAGTCAAGGATGGAGAGGTACTTAATGACCCAACCCTTGAACTATTACAAAAAGAGGCTCTTTCCCATGCACGGGCAGGTGCTGATATGGTTGCACCCTCAGATATGATGGATGGCAGGGTTGCTGCCATCAGGGGAATCCTTGACAGTGAAGGCTTCAGCCATATTCCTATAATGAGCTATGCAGCAAAATATGCCTCAGCATTTTATGGACCTTTCAGGGAGGCTGCTGAATCAGCACCTCAATTCGGTGACAGAAGGTCATATCAGATGGATCCACCAAACAGACGCGAGGCATTGAAGGAGGTAGCCCTGGATATCGAGGAAGGGGCAGATATTGTTATGGTTAAGCCTGCCCTTTCGTATCTTGATGTTATCTCAGATGTAAAGGAGAATTTTGATCTGCCCGTGGCTGCCTATAATGTGTCAGGAGAGTACTCCCTTGTGAAGGCAGCTGCACAGCTTGGCTGGATTGACCATGACAGGGTAATGCTTGAAATACTCACCTCAATTAAAAGGGCAGGGGCTGACATGATTCTCACCTATTTTGCACCTGAGGCAGCCCGCTTACTTTCATAGATATTAGATTATTATGATAACCGTTTGTTTATTGCCCTTGCAGCTATCACGCCAGAGGCAGATGCCTGTATAAGCCCTCTGCTGACACCTGCACCATCACCTGTGGCAAAGAGGTTTTTTACCTCTGTTTCAAGCTCCTCTGTCAGCATTATCTTCCTTGAATAAAACTTGACCTCCACACCGTAAAGAAGTGTATGGCGTGAGGCAACCCCTGGCACCACATGTTCCATGGCATCAAGCATCTCAACAATATCTGTAAGAAACCTGTAAGGAAGGACAAAGCTGATGTCTCCTGGCGTGGCATCCCTTAATGTGGGTCTTACGATACCCTTCTGAATCCTCTCAGGTGTTGAACGACGGCCCCTTCTTAAGTCTCCAAGACGCTGCACAAGTACACCCTGCCCAAGGAAGTTTGCAAGCCTTGCAATGTATCTACCATAGGAGAGGGGTTCATGAAAGGGTTCTGTAAAATATGTGCTTACAAGGAGGGCAAAGTTGGTGTTGTCTGTCTTATGTTCTGCATAGCTGTGGCCATTAACAGTCCAGAGACCCTTGAGATACTCCTTTACCACCTCTCCGTAGGGGTTAACACAGAAGGTTCTTATTCTGTCATCAAAGGCCTTTGAATAGTAGATAAGCTTTGGCTCGTAGGTTACTGATGTAAAGGGTTCAAGCACTGATGCAGGCACCTCGACACGAACACCTATGTCAACAGGATTGTTCAAAAGGGTGAGATTAAGCCTCCTTGACTCCCTTTCCAGCCACTGTGCACCTTCCCTGCCAGGTGCCACCACAACAAAGGGGGCAACATACTCTCTTCCACTGATTGTCCGTATACCCTTAACAGTCCTGTCTTCCACAATCAATCGTGTGACCTTTTCCTCAAAGAGGATGTCTATCCTTTCATTCACAAATTCTCTTATCCTTGTCAAGACATCACGGCATCGCTCTGTACCGATATGTCTTACTTTTGAATGGACAAGAATAAGGTCATTTTTTGAACAGAGGTTTTTTAGTCTCTCTATCTCACCCATTCTTTCACCGTATACATAATCAGGTGCGCCAAACTCCCTGTAAATACTATCCACATAGGTAATAAGCTCGGACAACTCATTACCCGGAATGTATTCAGAGAGATAGCCTCCCACCTCTTTTGATAGGCTTAGCTTTCCATCACTGAATGCACCAGCACCACCCCAACCACTGAGAAGTGCACATACAGAGCAGGCCTTGCATGAGATATCCCTTATCATCATAGGACAGTGGCGTTCCTTAATGTCCCTGCCCTTTTCTACAAGGAGTATCCTGAGGTGAGGTTGTTTCTTGAGAAGTTCCAGCACTGTGAATATCCCGGATGGGCCTGCACCTACCACAATAACATCGTATGTTGCTTTATCCTTCATATAGTTAGATTATATATGCACTCCGAAGGATTAGACAATAGACAGCTCACTACTATTGTCTAATGTTTACTGTTTACTGCTTTTTATAAACTCTGATCATAACTTCTCCTTGAGTATCCTATAGAGATAATGGTAACGGTTTTTCATGCTTTCATCAGCAGTGCCTGAAAATCTTAATGATTCATAAAGGAGGATAAACTCCTTTAAATACGGATATACCTCATCGTCTGTCTTGAAATGGGAGAGTATCTCCCTTACAGTATGAGATTCCTTAACAGGATGTTTCTTGCTGATTAACCCACGTACCTTCAGGTAGTATCTGCTTTCCTCAGGGATGTGCTGAGGGACTCTTAAAAGAAGAGTGTACAGAATAATACCAGCAATGAGTATAATAAACAACAGCGGATATATGAACCAGGACTCAATCTTCAGGGATGGTGTTCTCCATAGCGCTACTTTCACAGGTCTTTCAAAGAACCTGAGCAGTCTCAACTGGTCTGCTCTGCTGTAGCCCACTACATACCTTTCCCATTTCATCCTTAAAAAATCCAGATACAAAAACAGTGGAGAATTCACTGTAAATTCAGCCGCAGGTGTTGGGTCGAATCTCATCCATGCCCCATCAATAAAAGCCTCCACCCATGTATGGGCGTCCTTCTGTCTCACTATGTAGTATCTGCCATACCTGTTATATTCTCCACCCATATAACCTGACACCACCCTGGCAGGGATTCCCATTGACCTCAACATAAGCACCATGGCTGTGGCATAGTGCTCACAAAAGCCCTTTTTTCCATCAAGCAGAAAATACCTGATGGGGTTCACACCATCTGGGGGAGTAGAAGGGCTGAGCGAGTAGGTATAGTTATCTCTCAGATATGTTTCAATAGTTTTTGCAATCTCCTTGTGATCCTTTGCTGAAGGAAGAATACCCTCTGTAAAGCCCCTGAGCCATGCCATATCCTCGGGCAGTTGCAGATAAACCGGCGAAGGTTCTTTTTCCATGAGAGGGGTGTTGGAGCTTGATACAGTGTACCGGATCCTCTTACCACTCTTCTTCGGAATATAGATATCCCCTGTATCTGTTATGCTCAGGGTTTTGCTTTCCATCTCTACTCTATAGGCGCCTCTTAGTGCAAAAATAAGGTCTGTCTCAAGAGGTTCAAGGATGATCTCCTGTCTGAAGCCTTTTTTTGTATCATAGTCTGCAAGAAGGAAAACACCATTTTGACTGCTGTAACTCCTCATGCCCTGCTGAAGACTTGACCAGGTATTGTCACTGTAGATATCAAAGGTCATACCTCTCCAGTATGGTCTGAACCCCTTCATGGGACTGGTTCTTATCCTCATTACAATAGTGGGATCAAGCTTTATCTCGCCAAGACTTCCAAGGCTTACCTTTTCTGAAAAACCCGACTTTATGCCTTTTGAAAGAGGTCTTCCAAAGAGACTTCCCCTGAAGCGAGGCAGCGCGAGAAAGAACACAGTGGTCATAAATATCAGCAGCAGCGTCATTGTAACAATGGGACGTAAGAATCTCCTTATTCCAGAGGCTCCCTCCTTTATAATATGGGAGTAAAACATGGCCACCACCATGCCTACCATGAATACAAGAAATATGGCACCAAAGATCATGGACCTTGTTACCTCAGAGGCAAGAAGTAACTGGATAAGTGACATGAAAAAGACCTGGAGGGGATCCCAGGGATCTTTTATATCAAAACTCTTGATGGCATGAAAGAGCATTGTAAGATGCCCCACTGCTGAGATGACATCCTGGGAAAGCCTGATGTCAATAAAAAAAACAATAAGTGTGACTGTTGAAAGTCCGCCAATGACAAACCTGTGTGCAGGAGGGTATCCCTTTACTGCCCTGTAATATCCAGTTAGTACAAAGGGTGTACTAAGGATAAAAAAGGACATCATACCTTCGGTAAGCAGGAGGCTACTGCTTCCAATAAGGGCTATTATACAGGTGAGAATCTTATAGGTTGCTGGCATAATAGACCCTCGATGCCGCTGATGCATACTGCCGTAGCGCTGAGTCAGGCCCTGAGAGAATCATTACCATCTCACCACCAAGAGACTCGGTGAAGGGACAGTTTATCTCCTCTGATTCCTCTACAATGGCAAGATGATCCAGTATCTTGAAGAGATGTTCTCTTCCGCTGCCAGGAGGTATGGACTTCTGGCAGGTTACGAGTCGTAAGACAAAATTTCTTCCAAGAAGCTCTGCAGACAGCGACGATACAAAGGATACTGCCCTTTCAAACAGCGCCCTGTCAGTGTATCTCAGGCTGTCCAGCACAATGGTTATCTTCTCTGTCTTTCCTTCATGGTACTCCTTTACCATGAGAGTGCCTGTCCTTGCTGTGGCCTTCCAGTGGATACTCCTGAAGGGATCTCCATACTGGTAATCCCTCAGTCCCTGAAACTCCTCTCCCTCCATGGTCTTCCTGATGCCTTCTCTTGCCCTTATCTCTAATATCAACTCCTCCACCACCCTGGTTACATCATAAAGGGATGGATAAACAATGATCATAGAATCGTCCTTTGATTTACCAAGGGTCTTTGTTAGTACAAAGAATATAAAGGGAAAGGATGTATAGACCCTGATATGAGATACACGGTATATGCCTCTGTGGGGAAAGATAATGGACTTATTAATGGAAAGGGTTTCGTCTGGCAAAACCCTTTCCACATAGATCTCTCCATCATCAATCCCCTTCAATTCAATCCTCAGGGAATATGAACTAATATATCTTTTGGAGTTTCTGACAAAAAACTCAGCATAGGTTCTTACACCTGCATATAGAGGCTCCTCTATCCTGAACTCCACAGATACACCCTTAAGGCTTACATAGGCAGCCATTAGTGAGAGTATTGTAGCAGAGAGCATAAGCCCGAGGATGAGATACATGAGGTTGTTGGCTGTATTGAATGCTGCAAAGGCCACCACTAAAAGGGCAAGAATGAATCTCCTGCCTTCTCTTGTTAAGGTTATTCTCATAGAGGCACGGCTATGGCATCAATGATTGTCCTGACAAGCTCTACAGCATCCCTTATGTAGGTTCTGCTTTTAAGTATTATCCTGTGTCCTATCACAAGTGGAGCCACTGCCTTGATATCATCCGGTATCAGATAATCGCGACCCTCAACAATGGCATGTCCTTTTGATGCCCTGAGAAGAAACTGTGCACCCCTTGTGCTCACACCAAGACGTATCCCTTCATGTTTCCGTGTGGTCTCCACTATTCTGAGGAGATAATCATAAAGTGTATCATCCACATGGACAGAGTTGACCCTTTTCTGTGTCTCTATGATCTCATCCTTTGTTACCACAGGGCTGATGGAATCGATTACATCAAGACCTTTCATATCCTTCAGTATCAGTTTTTCATCATCATACTCTGGATAACCGATCCTGAGATGGATCATGAACCTGTCAAGCTGGCTCTCTGGAAGTGGAAAGGTGCCATGGTATTCAAGGGGGTTCTGTGTGGCTATTACCATAAATGGCGATGGCAGGGGAAAGGTATTTCTCTCAACAGAGACCTTCTTTTCATTCATTGCCTCAAGCAGGGCAGACTGTGTTTTCGGGTTTGTCCTGTTTATCTCATCAGCAAGTACAATATTGGCAAAGACAGGCCCCCTGCGGAATTCAAACTCTCTCTTTTCAGGGTTGTAGATGTTTACTCCGATGATGTCAGAGGGCAGGAGATCACTTGTAAACTGTATCCTCTGAAAGGTGCAATCTGTAGCCCTGGCAAGGCTGAGGGCAAGGGTGGTCTTCCCCACACCAGGGACATCCTCAATAAGGAGATGTCCCTCAGAGACAAGGCAGACAATGGCCATTTTAACCACCTCATCCTTTCCCTTTATAATCCCCGTGAGGGTCCTCTTTAAATCTTCAATCCATTGAAACATAATCTAAAAGTAAAGGAGTAAGTAGAAAACAGTAAGCAGTGAACAGTCTGTTTCCCAGGCTCTATAAAACCTGTATACTAAATCAACTTTTTTATATTAACATTATTTCTCACCACATCAACGGCCCTTTTGATCTTTTCCTCCTCCCTGATCCTGAACTTTCCCATCACCTTTTCAATCTTATCCACCACTGTAAAGGTATCTTCTTTAACAGAAATAATGGGAATACCCTTTAGTCTTGCTTTTCCAATAATCACGTCATTGGGAAGTAATCCACCCGTAAGGACTATGCACCGCGTGGAGGTCTCAAGGGCTGCAAGCTGAATGTCAGAGCGGTGAGCACCTGTGATAACAGCCTTGTTGGGTGTGGCCCTGAAGTAACGAAGGGCGTTGTTGACATCCATGGCTCCCACTGAAAAGTTCTCCACAAGCTTATCAAGCCCCTCTTCTGCACAGAGCACCCTGCCTCCGAGCACATCCACCAGTGCCCTCACAGTAATTGAGCCAAGCACCCTGTCATAAGGAATCATGCCGAAGACCTCGATGCCTTTCCTCTTCAGATAGGGGATGACCCGGTTCCTGATAAAATCCAATGCTTCTTCACGTACATGATTGAATACAACACCATGAAGCCTTCCCTGAAGGATATCCTTTGCAGCACATATGTCATCTATGGTGTCTTCATTATTCCATCTCTCTACAAGCACTGCCCTGGCATCAACATCCCTTATGATTCTTATGCCATTTATTCCATAAAGGGAGCCCTCAAATATATCCCTCGTGCCTGCTATGAGAAGGATGTCGTAGTTCTTCATGGAATTGATAGCCTTGAGAACCTTCCTGTCCACTGACCTGACCTTCCCGGACAGTGTCCTGTTGAGCACATCAAGGCTTTCCACAAAGGGCGATATGGACTCTATGGGCTCCTCAAGTTCCAGGACATCCTTGAAGAACTGGGCATCACCATCTACCACCTTTGAATCAATCTGCAGGGGCTCATTTCCGATGGGTTTTATGTACCCTACCCTGTACCCCATCTCCTTCAGTAAAAGTCCGAGCCCCAGAGTGAAAAGGGATTTTCCTGAGAAGGGGCTCATTGAACCTATGTATAATCTCTTCATCTTAACCTCCCTCTATAATTATCCTTGCATCAAGGGCAACCACTGAGTCTTCCTTAACAACAAGGGGATTAATATCAAGTTCCCTTATCTGTGGAAAGGCCATTACAAGTGAGTTAAGTCTTAGTATGCAATCTACTATGCCCTCTATATCAACAGGCCTCTCACCCCGTGCACCTTGTAGAAAACTGTAGGTTCTTATCTCCTGTATCATCTCCCTTACATCAATCTCATCAACCGGCACAACCCTGAAGGATACGTCCTTCAGTATCTCCACGTAGATACCACCCAGCCCGAACATGAGCATATGGCCAAAGGTTCTGTCATGGGTAACACCAGTAATAACCTCCCTACCACCATGGATCATCTCATAGATATTCACCCCTTTTATATAGGCCTGGGGCATCCTTCTCTTAACAGTGGATGTTATCTCTATGAATGCCTCTTTGACCTCTCGTGAGTTTTTAAGACCAACCTTCACACCTCCTACATCGGTCTTGTGGAGTATGTCAGGAGAGTTGATCTTCATCACCACCGGATAACCAATCCTTCTTGCCACAGCTACTGCCTCTTCAGTGTCTGTGGCTGAGGCATGTTCAGGAAACCGTATACCTGCCTTCATGAGACAGAGCCTTGCCTCATCATCTGTAAGTGCCTGTCTGTGCTGGCTTAATGCGCCCTTTATAATCCTGCCTATTCCTTCTCTGTCCATATCAAAATGGATGATTCTTCTCTTTGGCCTTTTCTGCCACAGAGAGAACTGACAGAGCCGTTTATAGGCACCTATGGCATCCTCTGGGTAGGAATAATTAGGGATTCCGCCATCCTTCAGTATCTCCAGCCCCTCTCTGATGCTTTCAGCTCCCATAAAGGTGGTTATAATGGGTTTCTTTGTCTTTCTTGCCTTCTGCACCAGCACTGTGGCGGTGGCCTTCACATCAGTCATTGCCTGTGGGGTAAGTATTACCATGATGCCGTCTATCTCACGGCTTCTCACTGCCTCTGAAAGGGCAGTGCTGTAGCGGTCCTCCCTGGCATCACCAATCAGATCAATAGGATTATAAAGAGAGGCATTCGGCGGTAGTGCCTTTCTTAAACGTTCAATAGCAGCCCTGCTCAGAAAAGGTAGTTTCAGGCCTGCCTTTTCAGCCTGGTCAGCAGCTATGATTCCTGGGCCTCCTGCATTTGTTATGATCAGTAACCTGTCGCCACGAGGAAGCTTCCTTGCAGTAAATACCCGTGCTATCTCAAAAAGCTCTTTTACACCTGATGCCCTTATAACCCCTGTCTGGCGAAAGGCAGCATCGAAGGCAACATCCGAGCCAGCAAGGGCACCTGTGTGAGATGAGGCAGCCCTTGCACCTGCCTGGGTGCCACCGGACTTGATCAGTATTATGGGTTTTTTCTTTGTTGCCCTCTGGGCACTCCTGATAAAACGTTCACCTTCCACAATATCCTCGATATAACCCAGGATAATGTCAGTATCATCATCCTCAAGGAAGTATTCAATAAAGTCTGTTTCATTGAGGTCTACCTTGTTGCCCAGGCTTATAAATTTGGAAAAGCCGATCCTGTTTCCGATTGCCCAGTCAAGTATTGCAACACCAAGGGCGCCTGACTGGGAAAAAAAGGATATCCTTCCCCTGGGAAGCATCCCTCTGGCAAAGGTGGCATTGAGTGATATAGCGGTGTTGATTATTCCAAGACAATTGGGCCCAAGAAGTCTGATACTGCTTCCATGGACGATCTCCTTGAGTTCCTCTTCAAGAAGAGCACCTTCTGTGCCTGCCTCCTTGAATCCGGCAGAGATTACTATGGCGGCCTTTACACCTTTTTTAATGCAATTCCTAATTGTATCAGGCACATAAGGGGCAGGAATTGCAATCACTGCAAGGTCAATGCTGTCATTGATGGAAGAGACAGAGGGGTAGGTCTTAAGCCCCTCTATCTCCTGAGCCGAGGGATTTACTGGATAGACACTGCCACTGTATCCGTGCTGAAGGATGTTTTTTAAAATACTATGTCCAACCTTCGCTGGATTCCTTGATGCACCAATCACAGCAATGGAGCGTGGTCTGAATAACCCACTGAGCATATTTTAGGATATAACATTCCAGTAGAAAAGTAAATAGTGATGACCGGATTAACTCAAGAATAGGTTCTTACGGATCCATATATTCATAGTAGTATCTCCTTGCATCCCTTCGACCATATCTGTATTCTTTCCTTTCAAGCCTCCTCATCTCGTCACACCAGCCTCTTTCATAGGCAGAAAAGGGTGGTCTGCAGTCACTATAGTAAGGAGGATAGCCATCATAATGCTCATGCTTGATCACATAGACCTTCTTGTAGACCACTCTTGTGGGTCTTTCATAATAATCCTGACGTTCTGGATACATTATGGCGTTCAGTATGGGCTTGCCAAAAAGTACGATAGCTCCTGCAAGCATGGCAGCAGATTCATTGTTCATTGCCTCTGCCTTTTTCACTGATACAAAGGAGAAGGTGAGCCCGAGGATTAAGGTTACCACAACCATGATTTTCAATGTTCTCATCTTCAAAACCTCCTTTCTTTAAGATTTTATCTATAATATTAACAAGATTCATGCCATGGAAAAAATTCCTTGAAAATTGCACCACTTTCCTTATATAGTTCCCATCTGGAAACCTGCCTTCCCTAAATGGGAAAGACAGTAAGCAGAGAAAAGAGAAATCAGTAAACAGAAAGCATTGAAGGAGTGTTATGAACACGATCTTCCCCTTTTATGCAAATAGAGGCAGAGGTGGTTCATCGGTCCATTGATGTACCCCCACCTTCATCCTCTCCCTTCATGGGGGAGGTAGTGTGGGGGTAGTCTTTTCAGTCCTCAGTGAATAGCTTATTATCCTGATGCAATTCCTGTCGGTATTGCTACATGGTCTTCTTCACCACCTCTGCCTCTACTGTAAGGTTTTTATTTTTTAAACGAAACAAAATAGATCAACTAAATGAACCTGATAAACAAGGAGAGGGAATATGTTAAAATTAACCATGTCCCTTATACTTGTCACAAATGATGATGGTATCCAGTCGGAGGGAATCAAGGCACTTTACAGGGAACTTTCAGAGATTGGTGACGCCTACATAGTGGCTCCCGAGAGTGAAAAATCCGCAGTAAGTCATGCCCTTACCATGCACAGACCCCTGAAGGTTGCTCAGATAGATGAAAAGATCTTTACAGTGAATGGCACGCCCACAGACTGTGTGGTGGTGGCTGTAGAGAAGATATTGCCTGAAAGACCTGCAGTTATTGCATCAGGGATCAACAGGGGTGCTAACCTTGGTGATGATGTAACATACTCCGGCACTGTATCTGCAGCCATAGAGGGTACACTTTTTTCAATTCCTTCAATGGCAATAAGCCTTGTATATCGCAATGGAGAACAGATGCTTTATTTTTCAACAGCAGCCCGTTTTGCAAAGACCCTTGTTTCTTATATCCTCAGAAAGGGCCTGCCACCTGACACACTGCTGAATGTTAATGTTCCAAACATAAGATACGAAGATATAAAAGGGGTGAAGTTTACCCGACAGGGTAAAAGGAGCTATGATAATGCAATCCATGAAACCCTTGATCCCTGGGGAAGAAAACACTTCTGGATCGGTGGTGGCACTCCCACATGGCAGGCTGGCAATGATACAGACTTCAATGCCGTCTCTGAGGGTTACATCTCCATCACACCCATACATCTTGATCTTACCAATTATGAGGCCCTTGAGCATATGAGAAAAAACTGGCAGGATATACTGTGATGGATATTGAAAGACTCATTGAGGAAATAAAGCTTAACTGTAATATCTCAGATGCAAAATACTGGGGATTCTTTTCCATATGTGGTTTACTCATGAGACTTCGGGAACTTTACAGAAGCGAACATGGTCTCATGCCCTGGGAAAGCATTCCAAGGGAGGAGATATCCCGGTGGATAGAAGAAAGGGAAAGACTCTGGCAATCCCTTGAGGAGTCATCTTTAACTCCTCTCAGAATTGATGATGATATCTTCGAACCCTTTAGTGTTGAGGAAATTAACGAAAAACTCAACCCTTATGGACTTGTCTATGGAGGAGGATATGGCAGGTTCAATAAACCCTCATTCTTTCTTGCAAGACTACGAAGGTCTGAGGAGATCTATGACTATCATGTCTACCATGCAGGAGAAGAACTCTGCAGGGACCTGCTTGCTCCCTCAGCCATGTTACAGGGTAGATGCATCTTTATCAGAGAAGAACAGATAAGGGTACTTCTATGGGAGAAACTTCAGGAACTGAGGAATAAAAGATATGAAGGTACCACAGGTCTGTCTTTAAAGAACTATTTTGAAGACATTGAAAGCACTGAAGGACTGATAAGTTCAATAGATAGACTTGCAGGCCAGGTCTCTGAGATTCTTCTTTATCATGAGATAGGAGAGGCCTATGAGGATGAATCATCAGAGGAGTGGCTCAGGATTATAATGGAAAACAAAGACAGAAGCTGCGATTTCTATCTGAGAGGAATAAAGGATGTACTGGCAGACACATCTGAAAAGGGCCCCCTGAAACATATTATTGACAACCATCTTATAGAACATCTGAATATCTACTACATGCTTCTTGACCCCACAAGAAAGGAACTGATGCCTGAATTTGTTGAATCCTATAAAGAGTTTCTACGCAGTGGTGACTGGAGTGTTGTTGATAAGGCAAGACAACTGAGTTACAATAAATACCTTGAGATCAAAAGAGAAATTGTCAAAGAGGGTAAAATAATAACTCTCAAGGGCATTCAGAGATGATTCAGACTGAGTGGTAAAGGATGATAGAAAACCTGACAGGTAAAGAGGTGGTGGTTATAGCCAATGGTATCACCTACAGAGGTGTGCTTGTAGAGGTGGGTGAACATGAGGTATATCTCCAGGCTGAATCTGGCTGGATAACCATACCTACCGAGCACGTGGTGGATATCAGAGAGGCTGATAGTTGATCTGGTTTGTCTCTTTACTCAATCTAACTGCTCACTGCTTATGATTTCCGCTACATCAGTCCAAAGTGGTACTTTAAAAGTGCCAGTGAGACAATGGAGGCTGTTTCTGCCCTGAGTATATTATTGCCAAGACTTACAATCCTGAACCCTGATGCCTCTGCCTCTTCTATCTCCTTATCTGCAAACCCACCTTCAGGTCCTGTAAGATAGACTATCCTGTCAGGAACTTTGTTATAGCTAATTGATCTGAGAAGCCCTGTAGCCTTCTCATGAAAGGCAATCTTTATGCAATCAATCTCAGCGAATTTTTTTAAGACCTGTAAGATACTCGTTACTTCATGTATCTGTGGCACCACTGTTCTTCCTGACTGTTTTGTGGCCTCCTCTATCACCCTTCTCCAGTGAGGTAGCTTTCTTGTCATCCTTGGAATTGTTCTTTCTGTCACCACTGGATATATCTCAGAAATTCCCAGTTCAGTACACTTCTGAAGAACAAGGTCCATCTTATCACCTTTCAATAGAGGCTGTATCAAAACCAGCCATTTCCCTGATTCCTCCTGCTGTTTCCTCTTCAGAACCCGTATCCTTACCGAGTGTCTTTTAAGTGATATAATCCTTCCTTTGAAAACCCCACCCTTTCCATCAAGGAGATCAATCTCTGCTCCTTCATTCAATCTGAGTACATTCCTGATGTATCTTATGTGTTCAGGGATGGTAATATTGATCTCTTCAAGCTCTGGGGCTATATCAGGAAGGATAATCCTTGGCATGATAATATGAGCCTAAGAGGTTTCCACGCCTGAGAAAAACTCCTTCAGCTTTTCCATAAAGCCCTTCTGCACCTCGTCGCCACTTATACGTG
>JALUSH010000017.1 GCA_027016675.1 Thermodesulfovibrio sp. | reverse complement strand
AAAGTTTGGTGGAGAACTTTATCTTATTGATGTCCTGCATGAGTCTAATTCGAAAAACAAACCTGCTCTTTCTCTGGATATTACCCAGACTTTTGAATCCTTAATGGAAAGCTTCTATGACGGAATCATAATTATTGAAAATGACAGTATTGTTAAGGTCAACAGCAGTTTTAGCAGAATCACTGGATTGAAAGGAGAGACAATTCTTAACAGAAATGTAAATGACCTGGACGGAGAAACCCATGTATGTCTTCATACCATTCAGGAAGTTGTAAGACTGGTAAACCAGTTGAAAAAAAGCATTACAAGCATGGGAAAACTCAGACAGGGCAACGAAATCTATGTAACCGGGACCCCTATAATTCATCAAGATCGTATTCTCCAAGTAATTGTTCATATTCGAGATATTACAGAGCTTCAATTGCTCAAGGATGAAGTATCCCGTCTCATGGCAATGTATCTTTCTACTCCTGAAAAAGCACGTATTTTACAGTTGACCGGTGGAGAGATTATCGCTGAAAGCCGCATTATGAGAGGCATCTTAGATCTTATTGCAAGGGTAGCACATGTGGACACCACTGTTTTATTAGAGGGTGAAAGCGGAACTGGCAAGGAGATGCTAGCCAGGCTTATCCACCGGTTGAGTGCAAGAAGGCATGGTCCATTCATACCTGTTAATTGTGGCGCTATCCCAGAAAATCTTTTTGAATCTGAACTTTTTGGTTACGAAAAAGGAGCTTTTACAGGAGCCTCAAGGGAAGGAAAACCAGGGCTTTTTGAGCTTGCCAATCAGGGTGTTATTTTCCTTGATGAAATAGGCGAGCTACCCCTGAATTGTCAGGTAAAGCTCCTCAAGATAATTGAGGATTTAGAAATTATTCGGGTTGGTGGAACCTGTCCGATTAAACTGAACGTACGAATAATTGCAGCTACCAATAGAAACCTGAAAAAGATGGTTAAAGAAGGCAGATTCCGTGAAGACCTCTTTTATCGTCTTTATATAGTACCCATTGAGATCCCTCCCCTGAGGAACAGGAGAGAGGACATTTTCCCATTGTCCTGGCACTTCCTTCGGTATTACAACAAGAAATACAACCAGTCAAAAACCTTTTCTGCTGAAATCATACAGATCCTGGAATCATATAACTGGCCTGGCAATGTAAGAGAGCTACAAAATGTTATTGAAAGGATGGTGGTTCTGAGCAGTGAAGAGGTCTTACAGCCACATCATCTACCCCACAACATATATAAGGATGAACATAATGAAAGTTCAATGATTCAGGTAAAAGGAATAATGACTCTTGAACAGGCCCATGCCCTGGTGGAGAAAAAACTACTTGCAAATGTCCTGTCAATAAAAAAGACTACCCGAGAGGCTGCACGGTTGCTTGGCGTTGATCATTCCACTATAGTACGTAAAATGAGAAAGTACGGTTTAAAAAAAGGCGATGAATTCTGAAACACCTCTGAAGCTCAACATTGCATGTCTTAACACTACTGTACAGCAAAGGAATTAAAACTAATGTCTGTTGTCTGCCTGTCTCCTGAATTCATCTACCATCGTATTGGCTATATTACAATCTTCACCAAAACACTTACGTCCTTCTTCAATAAGATACTCAAGTGCCTCTGCCTTGATTTGCAAATATTTCTTTGAAGTAAGCACATGATAGTTACGTGGACGTGGAAGATCAACATCAATGATTGTCTTTATCCGTCCTGGAAGGAATGTCATTATCAGGATACGATCTGCAAGAAATATGGCTTCCTCCAGTTCAGTTGTGATGAAAAGGGTTGTACAATTGGTTTTTTCGAATATTTTGAGGTAATATTCCTGCATAAGTTCACGTGTCAGATCATCAAGTCCTCTGAAGGGTTCATCCATTATCATAACCTTGGGTCTATTGATTAGCGCCCTTGCAAGTTCTGCCCTGCGTTGCATACCTCCGGAGAGTTGTGCCGGGTATTTATCTTTGAAATCCTGGAGACCTACAAGCTCTAAAATTCGTGTTGCCTCCTCTCTGGCCTCTTTTTTTGACATTTCTCCCCTCACGGTAGGACCGAAAATAACATTTTCCATCACCGTCATCCACGGCCATAAAGCAGTCTCCTGAAAAACCATGAGCCTGTCAGTACCAGGACCTTTGAGAGGTGAACCATCAATTGTAATTTCACCTGAATCCGGACTATCATATCCTGCAAGTATATTTGCAAGGGTTGACTTTCCACATCCTGAAGGTCCTATCAGTACATTCAGCTTCCCTGGCTCAATGGTCAAAGTACAATTTTGCAGTACCTGAAGGGGGTCCTTTCCAGCCTTGTGAAAACGTTTACAGAGATTGCTCACTTCAATACGGCCACTTTTCTCACACCTCATTTAAAAACCTCCTTAAAACAACTTGCGCCATGGCATCATTCTGTCTGATATTATCTTTACTATCCCACTGGAGAGCCATCCTGCAAATCCAATGCTGATCATTCCAACAATTATTGTGGGTGTATCACCTGCAAGATATCCTTCCCAGGTAAGCCGTCCGATACCCTTATCCCCAGCAATCATCTCAGCAGCAATAACAACATTCCAGGTGATCCCGATACCTACCATCATACCTGTTGCAATAGAAGGAATGCTGGCTGGAAGTATAATCTTCCTGAATATATGCTGAGGTTTTGCACCCAGAGAAAGGGCAGAACGGTAGAGTTCCTTATCAATGGATGAAACACCTCTTAATACATTCAGAACAATTGTAAAAAAGGCACCTATGAAGGTTATAAAAGCAATACTCAATTCATTAGTGGGCCAGAAGAGAATTGATACAGGAACCCAGGCCAGTGGTGGTATTGGACGCAGAACCTCGAACACAGGAAACGAGAGATATTTAAACTTTCTGCTCCATCCCATTGCAAGTCCCAAGGGAATACCTAACACCTGGGCTGCAACAAACCCATAAAAGACCCTCTTTGTACTGAACCACAAACTTACCCAGTATACCTTTTTCGTCACAAGATTTATAAAGGTTTCCAGCACAGTTACAGGTGTTGGAATATGCTTCATAAAAGGCATCCGAAGTACTACCAGAAGATGCCATATCAAAAAGAAGCCCAGGATTGCTATAGTACCGTTAATATTGGTTCTGTTAAATAATTTTTTTTGTAATCGTTTACCGAAAGATATCTCTTTTTTTACAAACATATTCGCTACACTATTGTCTTTTGATATATTGGTTTTACTCATATCAGGCCAGTTCCCTTTCACCACGCTGAAAAGCTTTCAGCGCCTCTTCATGTACTGCATCTTTAGCCGTTTCTTTTAGCTCTAAGAATCTTGGGGTTGATAGCATTCGATAATCTCGCGGACGAGGAAGATCAACCTTAATGGTCATCCTTATTTTACCAGGACGTGTTGTCATAACAACAACAGTATCTGATAAAAAGATCGCTTCTTCAAGGTCATGGGTAATAAAATATATAGTCTTATGAAAAATATCATAAAGCTCCAGAAGTGCTTCATGACTGGCGCTTTTGGTCACCGAGTCCATCCCTCTGAAGGGCTCATCCAGTAAAAGCACAAGAGGATTGTTGATCAATGCCCTTACAATCTCCACCCTTCTCTGCATCCCTGAAGATAGCTGACCCGGATAAACATTTTCTATCTCTTTTAACCCCAGCCTGCTGAGTTTGTCTCGTGCTATTTCTATTGCTTCGTCTCTGGACATCTTTTTTTGTATTACTGGCCCATATATTACATTATCAAGCACTGTCTTCCATGGGAAAAGTGCGCCATGCTGAAAAACAACCACCCTGTCGGGACCTGGTTTAGGTTTCACACCAGGTGCTGCCAAGAGTTCATTATCAAGATATATCTCTCCATGAGTCAGAGAATCAAACCCTGCTATGATATTCAGTAGCGTTGTCTTGCCACAGCCTGATGGTCCAACAACTGCAACAAACTCTCCTGCCTTGATATCAAGAGAACAGTCCTCCAGTGCTATAACATGTACACCTTCAGGATCATAGATCTTGGTAACATTACATATCGATAAGGCACCTTTTTTTGTTATATGACTGTTATCCAAAGCGATATTTGTGTTCTCTTTGATGACCTTTTCATCTCCATTATTCCTCATAAGTAACTCCTAAGCCTCCTAATTCCTGTTCTCTCCATGCCATTAATCTTTTACCCACATACCGTATCACAGCACTACTACCATATCCAATAAATCCCAGAGTAACCATACCTATAATGATTGTAGGATACTTTACAAGGGAATAGCCCTGCCATATCAGATATCCCAGCCCATATTGTGCTGCAATCATTTCACCTGCAACAAGAGAAAACCATGCAGCACCCATTGATATCTGAAGACCGGTAAAGATATAGGGTAAAGAACCTGGAATAACCACGTCATAAAGAATCTCTTTAGAACTGGCCCCAAGACAGAGTGCTGCCCTGAAATAGGCCTGGTCTATTGATTGAACACCAAGAAGGGTGTTAAGGGTGGTAACAAAGAAGGCAACAAGAAAGGTTACGAATATAACGGCCGGCTCTACTCCTGGCAGCATGAGGATCGAAAGAGGCACCCATGCCAGAGGTGGTATGGGCCTGATCATTTCCACAAGTGGAAAAGAATATTCATAGAATCTCCTGCTCCAGCCCATTAACAGACCGAAGGGAACTCCCAGAATTGTAGCCAGCAAGAAAGAAACCGTGGCACGATAAGTACTATACAGGATATGCACATAGTATTCTTTCGTGTATATTGATATGCCATAATAGGGATCACGGCTTAACCATTCTATTACAACCTCATCAGGACCTGGTAAGCGATGAAAAGCATCAAAGGGCAACCAGTATACAGCAGCATACCAGAACCCTATAGTAAGTACAAATCCGAGTATTACAAGCCAGAACCTCTGACTTGTAAGCGTCTTTTTGATCTGCGACAGAGTTGAGATCCCTGAATAATGAGCAAGCCTTTTCTGCTGACGATAAAAAATAAAGAAAATGAATGATAGAATCACAAACAAAGGTAATACAAAGTAGATATTCATTGTCACTCACTACTTCCCTTTTATATATTTTGTCAAGGAAGGGCAACAGAAAAGACGCCCTGGTCTGTCCTGTTGCTCTTTTTTATGTACTGCTACCAACTCTTATTTACCCTTTTTAAAGGGAAAGGCAGATCGAGGCATACCTTTAATCTTGCCAATGGATTTATAAGGTAATCCTAACTCTTTGAGTGCCTCCCTAAGGGGCTTATCATTTATCGCACCCTCAGGAATCGTACCTACAGGAATTACTTTCAGTCTGTGCAGAAAAGCATAACCCAGCTTCATAAGTTGAATCACCTCATCATCAAAAACCATCTTTGCATCGTATTTTACCGGATCCCCACCTACGGATTCAGGATATCTCTCATACAATGCAGACCAGATCATCTGTTCTGTATAACCCCTTGTCTCTTCCTTCACCATTTTCACAACAGCTTCTGGCTCATTAATCATGATCTGTAAGGCCTCAATTTCCGCAAGAATCCAGCCCTTTGCAGCTTCAGGATGTTTCTCTATGAAATCCTGCCTCATCAGGGTAAAATCAGCATCTGTCTCTCCCCATGGAGCGCCTGTTGCTGCATACTTGGCAAATCCCTGTTCCACAACCTTGCGTGCATGAGGTTCCCACATCGCTGCACCATCAAGCTTGCCTGCCTCAAAACTTGAAGAAATGACCTCAATGGTCATATCAAGCCTTTTCGCTGGCTTGATTTTCGTCTTCTCCAGAACTGAATCCAGAAATCTGTTTGCACATGTTCCTCTGTGTACTGCAATCTTTTTCCCGTTCAACCAGTTGATTGCCTCAAATGGATTTTTAAAATCAGGGGCATCCTTTCTTACTACTATTAGATTGCAGTTTTGTCCATTACTAAACATGGGCACACTAACCAGTCGTATATCTCCCTGCCTCTTCTTTGTAGTCGCCACCAGTGAAGGCATATCACCCATGGTGCCTATTTGCATCTTATTTGCCAGAAGGGCATTAACCATGGGTGGTCCGGTCAAGTGTGCTTCAAACTTTACAGTACTGCCTTTTGGCAGATATTTCTTCCAGAGTTCTCGATGTTTTATTACTATACCCGTCCATCCTCCAGTCCAGTACGGGTGATAACCATAAGTGATGTGGACAGGCTCTGCTGCATAAGAATACTTTATCACTCCCGGAATTAACACAAAAAGAAAACTAAAGACCAAGATACATAAACCTGTTGTTCTAATACCTTTCATCCTCGATACCTCCTAAAGTTTTTTAAATCTTACGCATAAAAGTGAAACTCCCCCGACAGGAGTCGGGGGCTTCTTGTTATCCAAGCTCTAAACCTAATTGACCCTTATCATCTTTCTCCTGATGTTCTACATATTGCAAAATAGCCCTTTCATTTAGCCCAACC
>JALUSH010000016.1 GCA_027016675.1 Thermodesulfovibrio sp. | reverse complement strand
TCCTTATTGTGACATTTCTATCATTCGGTCTTGCTTCTGCAGGTGTACTCGATGGTAAAAAACTTTTCAATGACACTACACTTGGCACCAATGGAAAAAGTTGCAATAGCTGTCACCCTGATGGTAGTGGAATTAACGGAAAAAAGCAAGCCTACACAATAATGGGCAAAAAGTTAGGTAGCGTGGAAGATGCCATTAATTTCTGTATTAAGATGGCTTTGAAAGGAACGGCATTAAAAAAGGATTCCCAGAAGATGAAAGACCTTTCTTCTTATGTAAAAACTCTCACAGGTAAAAAAAGAAAACGGAAAATAATAAAAGGTTGTTAGTAATAGGAGGGGCACCTGCCCCTTCTTATTACGGTAAAACAAACTATTCTAATAACAACCCTGTTGGCACCATCCTGCAGCATCATAATTTTTCTCTAATCTGCTATAATATATTTCAATAAATATTCAGTTATACAGGCTAAAAGGTTGTAGAATTGAATTTTCCCATTTCACTAATAATTTCAGACATAGACAAAAACAACATGTTTCAAGCCCTTACAACCAGTGCGGGGAGATAAGATGTCTTTCAGAGTTAAAAGAAAACAGAAAAGGGGTTAAAAAATGGCTAAGTTTATCTTTGTAACAGGTGGTGTGGTCTCTTCTCTTGGTAAAGGTATTGCATCAGCTGCAATCGGGGCACTGCTTGAGGCGCGGGGACTTAAGGTAACACTGCAAAAACTTGATCCCTATATAAATGTAGACCCTGGCACTCTCAGTCCTTTTCAACATGGGGAGGTCTTTGTAACTGATGATGGGGCAGAAACAGACCTGGATCTTGGCCATTATGAACGCTTCACCTCTGTGAGAACCTCTCAGGCCAACAATGCTACAACAGGCAGGATATATTTTAATGTAATAACAAAAGAACGACGGGGCGATTATCTTGGCGACACGGTTCAGGTTGTTCCTCACATAACTGACGAAATCAGAAAAACCATTAAGGCTGTTAGCAATAGTTACGATGTCGTGATAGTTGAGATTGGAGGAACAATCGGAGATATTGAGAGTCTGCCTTTCCTTGAAGCAATCAGACAGATGAGATATGATGTGGGAAGAGAAAATGTGTTTTATATTCATCTCACCCTTGTCCCCTACATAAAAAGTGCAGGTGAGTTGAAAACCAAGCCAACTCAACACAGTGTTAAAGAATTGAGAGAAATCGGTATCCAGCCTGATGCACTACTGTGCCGTTGCGACAGACCACTACCACCTGAGATCAAGAAAAAAATAGCACTGCACTGTAATGTAGATGTAGAAGCCGTAATAGCAGCCATTGATGTGGAAACTATATATGAGGTACCCCTTGCCTTTTATGAAGAGGGGCTGGATGAATTAATAATTAAAAGATTACAACTTTCGGTAAAGAAACCCGATCTTTCCAAATGGAAAACCGTTGTAAAACGTCTAAAAGAACCCACTAACGAGGTAAATATTGCATTGGTGGGGAAGTATATTGGTCTTAAGGATTCATACAAGAGTCTTATAGAGGCATTGATACACGGCGGCATTGCAAATGATGCAAGAGTCAACTTCTACTGGATTGACTCAGAGGAAATAGAGATGCATGGGCCTGAAAAATACCTGAGCGAGGTGGACGGTATACTTGTACCTGGAGGTTTTGGTTACAGAGGAATTGAGGGAAAAATAGAGGCTATTAGATATGCACGAGAAAAAAAGATCCCCTTCTTTGGTATCTGTCTGGGGATGCAATGTGCAGTAATCGAGTTTGCAAGAAATGTCTGTGGTCTTAAAATGGCAAACAGTACAGAGTTTGATCTCAACACCCCTGACCCGGTTATATACCTTATGGAGAAATGGTATGATTTCAGGAAAGGCAAAGTTGAAGAAAGGTCTCACGACTCTGATAAAGGTGGCACAATGCGGCTTGGTGCATATCCCTGTGTATTGACAGAGGGTTCCTTCGCCTATGAGGCATACAAAAAAAAGGAGATATCTGAAAGACATAGACATAGATATGAATTCAACAATGCCTATAAGGGTATTCTTGCAAGACATGGTCTCAGAATCAGCGGGCAGAGTCCTGATGGAGAGCTTGTTGAAATTATTGAGATACAAGGCCATCCATGGTTTCTGGGATGTCAATTTCATCCTGAATTTAAATCAAGACCCACTGATCCACATCCCTTATTCAAGGCATTTATAGGTGCATCTCTTAAGGAAAAGAGATCCCTCTTTCCATATTTAGAAGAAATAAAAGAGAGGAATTAAAAGTCTGAGGCTTTAAATAGTATGAAACTCCGTAGAAGAAGAACGGTAATGAGTGAAATAAATGTAACACCTCTTGTTGATGTGATGCTTGTACTGCTAATAATCTTCATGGTTACAGCGCCCATGCTAAAACAGGGCATTGATATAGAACTTCCAAAGGCCAAGGGAAAGCAGCTTAAATCAGAGGAACGCATAAATGTTACAATAAAAAGAAAAGGTACCATTTATCTGAACAACAGAAAAGTAACACTGAGCGAACTTGTTAGGAAACTCAGAGCTATCAGGAAACTTAACCCCAATGTATATCTTAAGGCAGACAGGCATGTACCCTATGGCGAGGTGGTGAAGGTAATGGCTGAAATAAAGGATGCTGGTATTGAAAAGGTAGGACTTATAACAGAACCTGTTTCGAGACTTAAATGAGGGAGCCTACTTTAAAAGAAACCACAGCTTTGTCCATTTTACTTCATGCTGTAGTCTTGTTTATAGCCTTTTTCGTAATCAAACGTTCCAGCTATATATCTCTGCCCTCCCCATATGTGGTAAAACTTGTCTCACCTGCCGAGTTAAAACAAGTCATGAGTAAGCCCAACAAAACCAGACACCCCAAACCCAATGTCGCAACGATCAAGGAAATCAAGAAAAAAAGACAAAAAATACTCATTAAGACAAAAAAAGCCGTAAAACCTAAAGTCAAAACACAACCCTCTGAGATATCCTATAAAGAAGCTATTGCTGCATTAAAGGCAAAAAAACGGATAGAAGAAAAGGTAAGAAAAAAGAGGGAGATACTTTCGATAAAAAAACAATATCTTACAAAAGGGGAAGAGAACCAAAAGGCTTCTTCAAAAAATACTTCATCTGGAGAGAACAAGGATACTCTGTTCTCTTCCTATTACTCACTCATTACAGAGAGGGTATGGAGTGAATGGGTCTACCCCGAGTTTAAGAGCAAGGAAGATTTCCTTACCATTATAGATATTAAGATCCTTAAGAATGGAGAGATAAAGATACTGAAGGTTGAGAAGTCCTCGGGTAATACACTTTTTGATAGGTCAGTTATACGGGCAATCAGAAAGGCTTCACCACTGCCTCCTCCTCCATTTGAAATTGAAGTGGGGTTAAAGTTTTCACCATGAAGAGATTTATAATAACTATAACTACTTTACTTGTACTCTTTTGTCTCTCTACTACATCTTCGGCAAGGGTGTACCTTGACATCACATCTCCTGGTTTAAGGGCAATTCCCATTGCAGTGTATGACCTGCTTGGTTCACCTGCAGGCAAGGAAATTAGAAACATAATTGCCAGGGACCTCAAGTTTTCAGGAGTATTTCTACCTGTTGATAAAGAGGCCTATATCGAGACTCCTCTGCCGGTCTTTGATCCTTCAAACTGGACTGCCCTTGGGGTTGAACTGGTGGTTAAAGGCTCTGTTACAAAAGAAGGTGACGAAATAGTAGTAGTTGTGTATCTTTTTGATGTTATAGAGGCAAGAAAGATCCTGCAAAAAAAATACAGGGCTAAGGAAAAATTCCTAATTCCTCTTTCCCATACTATATCAAATGACATATACCTCAAGATTACAGGCAAAGAAAGTATGTTTAAAACAAAGATAGCATTCATAGGTGAAGAGAAGTCACAACGTACCATATATATTATGGACTGGGACGGTAAAAGGCTTATGTCAACAGGGATCAATGCTCCTCTTATTATGTCTTTACACTGGTCAAAGGATGCAAGCAGGCTTCTTTATTCCTCTGTAAGAGGCCTGCAGTGGGGTATTTATCTTGCTGATTTCAGGAAAAAGAAGGAAACGCTCATATACAGAAGCACCGCAACAAACATTGCAGGTGACTTCCTTCCAGATGGAAATAGTTTCCTCTTTTCCTCCTCACGAAAGGGCAGTCCTGATCTATATATCTATCACCTCAACTCAAAACGAATAGAACGTATTACCTGGAAGAGAGGCATTGAGATATCCCCTGTTATATCACCTGATGGAAAAAGGATCGCCTTTGTTTCTGATCACAGTGGCACCCCTCAGATTTATATTATGGGACTTGACGGCAGGGGGCTCAGAAGGATATCCTTTAGTAGTGGCTACTGTACATCGCCATCATGGTCCCCTGCTGGTGATAGTATCGCATATTCAGGAATGGTTGGTGGCAAACACCAAATATTTGTAGTAGATCTGGAAAGTGGCGACTATATACAGCTAACAGATCAGGGCAACAATGAAGAGCCTTCCTTTTCCCCTGATGGAAGGTTTATAACCTTTACTTCTGACAGAGAGGGTTATAAAAGGATTTATATAATGAGAGCAAATGGCGAGGCGCAACAGCCTGTTTCTCCAAAAAAGATGCGGGCCTTTGGCCCTAAATGGTCTCCCAAATAATATACAAGGAGGTTTTTTATGAAAAGGCTTCTGTTTCTAATCGTTTCAGGACTTATTGTACTATCCTGTACTCCCAGGACAGTAACAACTCCTCAGCCAGCAACTATGCCATCCGAAAAAAAAGCAACTACCGAGGGGATGGAGAAAAAACAGCCTATTGAAAAAGGCACTACAGAAATAGGTGGAGAAGAGGTTGCAAAGATTGAAACTGCAGAGATTCAAGAACCTACCGCTGCAGAGTTGAGCGCAAAGGAAAGAGAAGAGATCCTCAAGGATATACATTTTGACTTTGATAAATATAATATCAGGGATCAGGACAAACCGATACTCAGGAAGATAGCAGACTGGCTACTCAGTAGAAAAGACGTCAAGTTAGTGATTGAAGGGCATTGTGATGAAAGAGGAACGAATGAGTATAACCTTGGTCTTGGTGATAAGAGAGCAACAGCCACTAAAGACTACCTTGTATCACTTGGAGTGCCTGAAAACAGGCTCCAGACGGTCAGCTATGGAGAAGAGAGACCACTCTGTACTGAGCATACTGAGTCATGCTGGCAGCAGAACAGACGGGCACATTTTGTTGTAATAGAGGGAGGGAGATAGTCCATGAAAAGACTATTCAGATGGCTGCTTTTTGTCAGTATAGTGCCTTTCATCCTTGGCTGTGTAACAACCACCTCAGATTATACAGCACTAAGAAATGACCTGAACCAGTTAACACGGCTTTACAATGAACAACAAAAAGAGATTGTAGCTATAAAGCAGCAGGTTATTGACTATAAAACCTTTCTTGATAGGTCACCTTCCAGAGATGCCTTTGAAGCCATAAGAAACAGTCAGATAAAGCTCAATGACCAGATATCAGAGATAAATGATGAATTACAGCAACTTCAAAACAGACTGGAGGAAAGCACTTACAGGATTAACAAAACGTTAAAAGAGAGCAGTGAAGAACGCGCTCAATTAAGAACAGAGATAGATGCCTTGAAGGAGGAGCTGGAGAGTTTAAAAGAAAAGATAGCACTTTTACAGGCCCCTCCACAACAGGAGGCTGTAGCCAAGGAAACAAAAACTCCAACGCCTACTCAACCAGCAGAGAAGACGAAAGAGAAAAAAGAACTCACTCCCTTTGATATTTACCAGGCTGCATTAAAAAAATTGGAGAGTGGCAAACTCGAAGAGGCACGGACTGATTTTCAGGACTTTATTAAAAAATACAAAGACTCTGATCTGGTTGACAATGCGCAGTTCTGGATAGCAGAATCCTATTATAAAGAGGGTAGTTATGAAGATGCCATATTAGAGTATGATGCGTTGATAAATAAATACCCCAAGAGCAATAAGGTACCAGGAGCAATGTTAAAACAGGCTTATTCATTTCTTAAACTGGATGACACAAATACTGCCAAGGTTATACTTAATAGACTTATTCAAAGATTTCCCAATTCAAAGGAGGCTGAACTGGCAAAAAAGAAACTAAAAAGTATTAGCAAGGCAAAGAAAAAAACTCAATGACTCTTAAAGATAGATATTCCCGGGTCATAGACTATATGCGCATATCCATCACGGACAGATGCAACCTTCGTTGCATCTATTGTATGCCCTATGGTCACAGACCTTTGAAATTCAAAAAAATCCTCACATATGAAGAGATTATCAGGATTGTCAGGATAGGAGCAGAGCTGGGACTCAAAAAGATAAGACTCACAGGAGGTGAGCCTCTTGCCAGAAAAAATGTCCAGTATCTTATAAAAAAACTAAAAGCTATTTCTGGAATCGAAGACCTGAGTATGACCACAAATGGTGTACTCCTTGAACGATACGCAGATGAACTCAGATCAGCAGGTCTTGACCGTATAAACGTGAGTCTCGATTCCCTGCAGCCTGACCGTTACAGGGAAATAACCCAGGGTGGTGAACTTGAAAATATCCTCAAAGGTATAGAAAAGGCCTATCAGCTCGGGCTCAGACCTCTAAAGATCAATGTAGTAGTGGTGAGGGGAATAAATGACGACGAGATAGAGAATTTCGCTGCTATTACCATTAAAAAACCCTTTCATGTACGATTCATAGAATTCATGCCAGCTAAAACCAATGCCTGGAGTGCTGAAAACTGTATTCCTATTCAGGAGATCAAAGAAAGGATAGTAAAATGTTATAACTCACTTGAACCTGTCAGACTGAGGAGTAATGGCCCTGCCCGATATTTCAGGATACCAGAGTCAAAAGGTGTGCTGGGTTTTATAAGCCCTGTTACCCATCACTTCTGCTCAGAATGTAACAGGCTGAGGATCACGGCTGATGGCAGGATAAGACCCTGTTTATTTTCCAAAACAGAGATAGATCTGAAAAGTGCTATGCGATCAGGTGCTACTGATGAGGAAATAAAAAGGCTCTTGATACTTTCAGTGGAGGCAAAACCAGAAGGCCACAGAATTGGCAAAGATGGTGAGAGAAGCTATATCTCAAAGGCAATGTCACAGATTGGAGGCTAAACTGCTGTTCTTGCTTTGACTTGATTTGAATCTTAACTCACCTTTATAAATGGGTATCATGAACTTCAAAAATATTGTATAGATAAGTGCACCAGCAGCCCAGATCCCTATGGTAATATACTTTTCAACCATTGTTGGTGTATACTCATAAATCTCTCCAAGAGTGCCAGGAACAAAGCCCGGGATCACCAGTCCCATACCCTTCTCTATGTAAACACCTGCTATAACCAATACACATGCCAGATTGAGGCTGAAGAAATGCTCTCGTGTCTTTGGTAACAAAAACAATACAAAGGCTGTTAAATTAAACAGCAGGGAAGCCCACATCCAGGGAACAAGATTGTAATGTCCATGAAGACCAAAATAAAGGTATTTCATGGGTGCCAGATGTATACTGTTTGAATAAAACTCCTTGAAGAATTCTGCTCCAAAGAGAAACAAATTAAACCCCATGGCATAGGCAATCAACTCTGCAATCTTGAAGATGGCCTTGTTGTCAATATCCAGTTTATAAATTTTCCTCACGATCTGGAATATAATCAACATAAGCGCTGGCCCTGAACAAAGGGCTGATGCTATAAAACGTGGTGCAAGAACAGCTGCATTCCAGAAGGGTCTTGAAGGCAGCCCATTGTATAAAAAGGCCGTAACTGTGTGAATGCTGATGGCCCATGGAATAGAGATAATTATCAATGGTTTTATTATCTGCATGTTGTATTCCCGACCATGAGCAAGCTTATATAAAGCATAAAATGGGATGAAGAGATTTATTGCAAGATATCCATTCAGGACAATAACATCCCATGCAAGCAGTGAAGCAGGAAAATGCATTTTCCCAATAATGGGCAGAATATGCCACACCCTTTCCGGCCTGCCAAGATCAACCAAAATAAACATTACACACATTATTATGGCAGTTGCAGCAAGCAGTTCTCCAAAAAGGACGACCTCTTTAATGGGTTTGAAATTATAGACATAGGCGGGCACCACAAGGTATACTGCTGCTGCTGCCACACCAACAAGAAAGGTAAAGTTGGCAATGTAAAGTCCCCAGGAAACCTGATCCCTCATTGCAGTTTCTATCAGACCATGATTGAGTTGTCTAAAATAGGCTACCAGACCCAACAGGATAAAGAATGAAAGAAACCCTACCCAGGCATAATACCATTTATTGCCTTTTACAACCTGCCTTAATACCCTGAAAAAGTTAATAAAAGGATTAAATATTGACATTAGTAATCTCTCCTGTAAATTTAAGTTGCAAAGAAGTAAAAGAATTTTGGCTGTGTATTCAGATCTTCTTTCAATCTGAATACACGCTTGTTCTCTATTATGTATCTGATTTCACTTTTTGGGTCCAGAAGATTACCAAACTTTCTTGCACCAACAGGACATATCTCCACACAGGCAGGATATCTCCCTGGATTCCCTCTTGTCCGCTGGATACAGAATGTACACTTTTCCACAACACCTTTATATCGGGGTCTGTTTCCAAGATAATGAACATTTGTATTCAGTTCTTCTCTGGCAATTCTTGGCTCTGCCCAGTTGAATCGCCTCGCACCATATGGACAGGCAGCCATACAATAACGACAACCTATACACCAGTTATAATCCACCACTACTATGCCATCCGGCTCTTTCCATGTAGCCTGGGTGGGACAGACTTTAACACATGGTGGATTTTCACACTGCTGACACTGAACAGGCATATAAAAATAACCTTCCTCTGGCACCTCTTCAGGATAATAGTATTTTTCAGCTCTCTCGAGGTCATTAACCCATTTTTCTCCCTTCTTGAATCTAAGAACAGTAATCCAGTGTATCTGAGGGTCACGGGACTGGTTATTTTCTCTCACACAAGCATAGACACATCTTCTGCAACCTATACAGCGTGAAAGGTCCAGACCATAACCAAAGAGTGTTCCCGGGATCGCCTCGGTAGTTTTAATATTAAAGTTTTTGTTATATTTTTTGTAATATTCCTTTTCAAGACGCGCAATAACAGCCTTTACCTCGTCACGGTTCATCTCTCTGAAGTGCTTCTGGAAAAATGCCTCCCAGAATGATGCGTCTACCTTACCAATGGGAATGGCAAGGGATGCAAGGCCAAAGGCAGAACCCTTTAAAAGCTCCCTTCTGCTTATCGGTTTAGTCAAGATTCTCTTTTTCTCGTTATTCTTCATACATTTGACCTTTCATTGAATATCTCCTATGGGATTTCGTGGAATCTCATCATCAGAAAGCTTTCTGTATTTTATATTTGAAGGCTTTTCAGGTGGAGGAAGTGGTTTAATAGGTTGAAACTTTGGCCAGTGAGGATAGTGGCAGTGCACACAGAGCCTGTAAACCTTTTTACCATTCCAGTAGCCTGTTCTTTTTCCATGGATACCATATTTCCAGTCACGGAATATCGTACCGTGGCACTGTCCGCAAAGATACTCTGACTCTTCAAAGGAAATCAACTTTCCACTTGCAAGGCGGAGTTTGTCACGATCATCAGGATTATGACAATCCAGACACCATCTCTGCTCTTTTGCATGATTAAAACCCTTTGAAATCTCTGTGTGAAAAGTGAGTTCTCTTCTGGTTGGATTTGGCTCCATGTCTGCATGACACTGAGAACAGGGGAATATACCCTCTGAAAGAGGCGGAGGGGGAACAACAAACTCCGGTAGATTGTGACCTGGTTTCTTAAGTGAGGCCCTCGTCTGTTCTTTTTCCTCACCAGAGGTGTTTCCAGAAATAGCTATGATAAATAAAAAAGCAAAGAGTATTGCATAGACATATCTTTTCTTATCCATTTAATTGTACCTCATAGTTCATTTCTTCTGGTTTATATATACAAGTATTCCCATAATTGTAAAGAGGACAAGAAGAAAGGCTGAAAAATTCCTTCTGAACTGATATTCCTCTATTATTTTCTTTAAATCATTCTCGATCAGAGATAGTTTACTCGAATATTCGCCAGTTTTTGCTTTTACAAGATTAACATCAACAGTATGAAAGATTGTTCTGAACTCTGCAGTTGTCCTGAACAGGGCCTTCTCTATATCTTCAGTAATTGCCCCAGACTTCTTCATATCTGTCAACTGGTTCTCTAACTCGGTTATTTTCTTCTCTACTACAAATAGTGCCTGTTTCATTGTCCTGGCTCTTTCATAGGTATGACACTTTGTACATCTCACATCATTAATTATTTCAATGCTCGCCTTCTGTGTGTTATGTGCCCCATGACACGTAACACAGTTCGGGCCTTCGCCTCTGGATTTCAGTGCTTTACCATGACCACTTGTAAGATAGTTCTTGAGAATTCCAACATGACATTTACCACAGAGTTCAGGAACATCCTTATATTTTGGTGTACCTACAAATCCACTATGGGGCGTACCACAGGACACTGCTGCATCATCTGGATCACCACCATGGCAATCATGACACGAAACCTTATTTTTGTAGTGAATACTCATCTTCCATTCCTGCGGGATCTTCAGGTAATCAGCCTTCATGATCTTGGAGGTATGACAGTCTATACACACACCCTCTCTTACTATTGGTGCACCACCCCATGGTTTATCAATAAACTGCCTCTGGAATAAATCTCTGTAGTCTGCATGCAAGGGCTCAATTAAAGAAAGGAAAAATAATAAGAACATAATATATCTCATTAGAACCTCCCCCATATTGTAAGAAACACCCATACCAGTATAGCTACAGTGAACAGACCCAGAAGTATTGGTCTTTTTCTAATATTTTTCTCTTCCTTAATATCAACAAAGGGCCATATTATAAACAATAGAAGGAGTATCAATTGTATACTAATTCCCAGGAATTTGTTAGGTATCATTCTTATCATAGAATAGGGTGCGAGGAAATACCATGGAGGACGAATCAACAACGGTGTTGAAAGAGGATCAGCCTTGACATATGCATATTCCGTAAGAAACAGGCCCGGCTTGAAAGTAATTATAAAAAACATTACTATTAAATAAACAAAGGTCATCTGCATGTATTTGTTGAAAAAGTCAGGATAAAAGGGCTTTCCGTCCTTGTATTGAGGCCTTCCCATGTATAATTCTGCCTTTTGACATATCCCAGGATCATCATACAGTGAAGAGAACCCGGTTCTCCAAATTAAAAACACGTGTAACAAAATAAGAACAACCAGGATAAAGGGAAGAAATGCTACATGAAATGCAAAGAATCTCGTAAGTGTTACTCCTGTAACGAATTCCCCTCCTTTAATAAATCTGGAAATATACTCACCTATCCCGGGTAATATTGTAGGAATAGAAGTGAGTATCGTGGTTGACCAGTAGCTTAACTGGGTCCATGGAAGAAGGTATCCAGTAACACAGAAGAGGAGTACAATAAGAAACATAATAGCACCAGTAAGCCAGTTTAATTCTCTTGGCTTCTTGTAACCTGCTCTATAGAAAACAAAGACTATATGTAAAAACAGAATGATCATTAGAAGATTGGCACCAACAATATGCATGGAACGGAATAGCCAGCCATAGGGAATTCTGTTCATTATGTTCTGGATAGATGAAAATGCGTGATCAGGATGAGGGATGTAATATGTTAGCAAGAATATCCCTGTGAGGGCCTGAATCAAAAATGCTATGAGTGTAACAAAGCCAAGAGTACTCCAGAGAGAGACATCCTTCGGAACATAATACTCTCTGAACTCTTTTCTAATCAGTTCAGTAAGTCCTATTCTACAATCAATCCAGTTATAGATCTTGCTTAACATAGATGACACCTTTTTATTAATTTTTACTCTAAATTAATTTGTGCTCTAACCAATCAAGATTTTGTCACCCTGTACTTTAAGAGGGATCTTTTCCAGTGGCCTGGGAGCTGGACCAGAAATTACACGACCCTCAACTGTAAAATTAGCTCCATGACAGGGACAAATAATTCGTCCCAGAGACCTATCATAATCAACAAGACATCCAAGATGTGTACATACCCTTGATAGTGCAATATACCCTTTATTAGGATGATGTATTACAATCACAGGTTTGTTTCCAACCATGGTCTTTAAAGATTCTCCCACTGGGACATCCCTTCTACGTAATGCTACACTGGGGAATTTTGCAGAGACACTTTTTGGGGAAAGAAATTTAAGGAGTGGATAAAGAAAAGAAAAAAATGCAGTAAAGCCTAAAAATGTAAATAGCGATTTTAAAAAGCTTCGCCTCTTCACCTCGTTACCCCTTTTTATATTTTTTTGTTTAATATCTTTTGTACTTTATAACTTTATAAGAAGAATATATCACAGTCGTGAATACTTTGTCAAATGACCGTTTCTTCCAGTAATCTCCATGAAAACGCAAACCATTCTTATACATAAAAAGCCTGTTTTATTTTCTCTACCGGCCGTTTACAGACCGGTAGAGAATTAGAGATTTATTTGTACTTTAGGGATGGAACTATCTTATTAATACCCCAGAAAAGTACAAAAGGCATTATTCCAATAACCAGGGCTCCCATTACACCTTCTTTAAAGGTCTCTATATTATGGGGAATAATGGGGATATGATAATCCATATACCCTGCAAAGGTCAAAGAAAATGCCTGTCCACCTATAACAACATTCCACCTCATCATGAATACTCCAAAAAGTACAAGCACAAGGGCAACCACAAGTCTGCGGACAGTTGGCCTTGGCATTAAAAGCATTATAAATGGTATAAGGTCACCAAAGGTATACTGGAGTATAAATATCTTAAAGAAGTCCCTCTCATAGATGACAGACCTTAGTATATCCCATGACTTAACAGCAGTATAGCCCCTGAAAACAAGGTCTAACAATTCCAGTGTTATGGCCGCAATCAGAAATCCTATCAGATATTTTGAGGTCTTTCTCATCAGGTCGAGTTCAACACCACCAACTTCTTCTGCAGTTACTTCCCAGGGCTTCCTTGCCCTCTTGATCCTGAATTTCTTCCATTCCATTATTACTATGTATGTAAGCATGCAGAGTGCAATACCAGAAACAATGGCTGACATTATGAATATTACAGGCATAAGAGGAGTCATCCAGAGGGCATTTGCCTTAACAGAACCAAAAATAAATCCTGCATAGCCATGTAGGAAGCAGGCAACAGGTATTCCTATGGCAGCAAGTATCTTGACAGCCCGCTCATCCTTGTGAAGCGCCTCTTCTGATATATCATATGCACCCAGTGTGAGAGCTGTATAGATAAGCCATTTAAACCTATTTACTAAACCTTCCTTTCCTTTAAGTGAAAGCGCCTGTTCAACAAAAAACTTTCGATACACAAACCATATCTCCGTACTGACAACCATTGAATATGTAAAGAACACAATGCCAAAGGCCGAAATAGCAGAAGTGAAATGGGGGGTAAAGAACACTTCCATACCTCTCAGGGGGTGTTGTAAATGAAACATCAGTGGCATGGGTGCAACCAACAACAGAGCAAATGAAAATACAAGGGCAAACTTTGCAAGATCCTTTAGATCCTCCTGGCCAAATACATGATACAGGGAACTGAGCACAAAAGCTCCTGCTACAAGCCCTGTCATGTAAGGGTACATTACAATCTGGATACTCCATGTAATAAACTCATTTGGATAGGTAAAAAGCTCTTTAACTGTCCATTCCAATCCATGTATATATCCTTCCATATCTATCACCTCACATTCTCATCCAGACCAATATAAAAGGCCTGGGGTTTTGTTCCATATTCTGGCTTTAACACCGCAACCCTCTGGTTCAGTATTACCTGAGTTACAGGATCATTGGGGTCCTTGAGATTTCCAACCTTTCGAGCACCAAAAGGACAGGCATCAACACAGGCTGTATTCATTCCTTTAACAAGACGGTGGATACAGAATGTACACTTCTCTGCTGTATGATAAATAGGGTGAAAGAACCTCACACCATAGGGACAGGCCATGATACAATAACCACAACCTATACACCAGGACCTGTCCACCAGCACCACACCATCTGCCCTCTGATAGGTAGCTCCAACAGGACAGACCTGCACACATGGTGGATTTTCACATTGATTGCATAACTTGGGAACAAAGAATGCCTTCGCTATATCACGGGGGTTAACCTCCTGTTCCTGCACCTTGGGATCAGTGAAACCATCCCTTGCACCCATAGGAGTATCTGCAAGCATGCGTCCATTCTTCAGTATCACATATCTCTCAACCCAAGTCCTGGTAACAGGGGCATCATAGGGGACCTCATTCTCAAGTTTGCAGGCCTTTACACAAAAACCACAACCAACACATTTGTAGGTATCTACCAGGAAACCCCATCGGACATTACTGGATGCTACGGCTGCCCTGGCCTCCCGTGGACTCAAAAACTTAAATGCTCCGATAGGCAATGCTGTTGCTATTGCACCTCGGGTGATTGTTTTCAGAAACTCTCTCCTTGTCTGCCTCATTACCAACCCTCCATATCTGGTTTGTGTGGATTATGACAGGTTACACACTCCATCCCTGGGTTATGCTCTTTCGGATCTATACCCTTTATCTTGGCACGCTGACTTGTTGGGTAAGGAAGATATGCATGACACCTTATACAAAGGGAACGTTTCCTGTTAATTGTAAGTTTCGGTGGGTTTTCTGGATGGTCAATTGCCGGACCATGACAGTTCTCACACTGAATTACATGGTGCTTTGAGGACATGTTACTTTCATATTTGTCTGGATGGCAGTCCTTACAATAAGTTTTTGTCCTGTACTTCACCTTAAATGCCTCCCATTCCTTTTCATTACTCTTACGGTGAAAACCATACATGAATCCCCGCTCATAAATACCAAAGTCGGGGGGAACAACAAAGTACCGCGCTACCAGGATCAAACCGATAACCACAAGAACAACCCAGAGGGGACGTAAGACATGACTCTTCATAATAAAGCGCCTCCTTCTTCGATATCTTTATATTTTTATAAAATCAGGGGGTACATGTTCCCCCTGATTTCTATGCCCCTATAAATGTCATTGGAGCTCTGTATTCATGACATTGTGTACATGTCTCTTTTGCCTGCTTTTTGGTTACTCTCCAGGAGTGTGGCTTATGGCAGGTCGTACACTCAAGCCCCATGTTCTGAACATGAAGTTTGTGCCTCCCCACATTAACTATCTGACGATGACAGCTCATACATGTACCATAGTCAGGTCTTATCTTCTCATGAGGCTTATGACATTTATAACAATAAAACTGCATAGGTGCATCCTTGGGCACGTTTATCTTTATAGCCTTCTTGATTATTTCCTCAGAAGGCTGGTAATGAGTCACATCGAGTGTCTTATCAGCAAGCAGTTCCATCCTTATTGAGGCATCACCATGACAGAAAAGACATTTCTTCCTTCCAGGCCTCAAATCTACTGTCCTATCTGTATGACAATTCAGACAGGCAAGCCCTTCCATCCCTTCACCATGAACCTCCTTGCCTTTATGACAGTTCACACAGAACCGTGCTTCTGGCACAAACTTGTGCACTATGTAACCATGGCACTTGGAACATTCTATCTGTTCCATAAAGTAGTGCTTGGCATGCATTGGAGAGAAATTGATCTTTTTGGCATTGGGATACTTTTCATTTGTCTCCCAGTGACACTTCACACAGTATTTCCAGGGTACGATTATCTTTCCATGACGTGGTGGGACGGTTTTAGGTCTGTGAAGGACAAAGTTTATCAGTAGTCTGTTCTGCTCGGGAATTGAAAGGTGATGACATTCATGACAGTTTATCCCTGTATGCTCACTCTTCTGCCATGCCTCATAGGCTGGTTTCATAAGGTGACAGCTTACACAGAATTTGGGATTATTCTGGGTGAAGTCATAGAATTTAAAGGCGACAATCCCTCCACCGATTATAATTACAAGTAACAGTAGGGCTATAATTATCTTACCCTTAAGTGTCAGATTCTCTTTAAACCATTCAAGACCCTTCATTTCTTGCCTCCCTGTTAGTTCTGTAATTTCAGAGTCGCTTCATCACCTCGTACGCTGCCCCTACTGTCTTTTCAATATCTTTATCTGTATGAGCAAGACTTATAAAGCCTGCTTCAAACTGACTTGGTGCAAGGTATATCCCTCTGTCAAGCATACCCCTAAAAAATCGTGCAAACTTCTCTGTGTCAGCCCTGCAAGCTGTTGTATAGTCTGTAACCTCCTTATCTGTAAAATAGGTACAGAACATTGTACCTGCCCTATAGAACTTTGTTTTCACTCCAGCCTTTTTAGAGGCATCCTTCAGCCCCTTCTCAAGCGCCTCAGCCTTCGAGAAAAGCCTGCTGTAAGTGTCTTTCCTTGATAGTATCTTCAAGGTCTCAATACCGGCGGTCATTGCAAGTGGATTACCTGAAAGGGTTCCTGCCTGATAGACAGGACCCTCTGGAGCCACCATATCCATTATTTCAGACTTTCCACCATAGGCTCCTACTGGAAGTCCCCCTCCTATCACCTTTCCAAGACATGTCATGTCAGGCTTGATTCCATAATATGTCTGAGCACCACCATAGGATACCCTGAAACCTGTCATTACCTCATCAAAGATAAGCACAATGCCATATTTCTTTGTGAGTCTTCTCAGTCCCTCAAGAAACCTTTTTCTGGGCAGCACACATCCCATATTTCCAACAACCGGCTCCAGAATTACACAGGCTATGTTTTTCCATTCTTTCTCTATCACTGTTTTAACAGTTTCAATATTATTAAAGGGAAGTGTTATGGTATTTCTTGCATACGCTCTGGGAACACCCGGACTATCGGGCACTCCAAAGGTTGTAGCACCAGAACCAGCCTTTACAAGAAGCCCATCTGCATGGCCATGATAGCATCCTTCAAACTTTATGATCCTCTCTCTACCAGTAAATCCACGGGCAACCCTTATGGCACTCATTGTAGCCTCGGTACCAGAGTTTACCATTCTCACCTTATCCATTGAAGGATATGCCTTTAATACCATCTGTGCAAGTTTTATTTCCAGCTCAGTAGGGGCACCATAGGATGTGCCTTTTTCGGCAGCCATCTTCAATGCCTTTATTACCCGAGGATGGCTATGGCCTAATATTAAAGGCCCCCAGGAAAGGACGTAATCGATATAGGCATTACCATCAACATCATATATCTTTGACCCTTTAGCATGCGAGATAAATAATGGATTCCCTCCAACAGCCTTGTATGCTCTAACAGGACTGTTGACTCCTCCTGGAATTACTGAAGTGGCTTTCTTGTATAATTGCCTGGATTTTTTTGTTATCATTTCAGGCCTCTTAAGACAAAAGTATTACAATTTATCATATCAGTAAATATTTTGTCAAAAATTAATTGCCTGTAATTTGTAAACTATAGACCATCTTTCCATTCTTCCTTTTAC
>JALUSH010000015.1:1320-6472 GCA_027016675.1 Thermodesulfovibrio sp. | reverse complement strand
GAAAATCCCATATCATTAGAGTAAAAGGCCTTCTAAATTTTTGTTATAAACCATTTGTTTTTACCATACTTGTCACAGTGGCTCTTCAACATATCTCCATTAATGACCGTGCCTGCCCTGGATGACAAAACATCATTGCTACAAACTGTTGCCCGCTTGCGAACCCTTTTTGCTCATTTCTCTGCTCCTGTCTCTATTACCTCCCTCTTAAAATTTGTCCAAAAATACTGCTCCAAAGCCCTCTCTAAAATCTATTTTGGACATGTCATGAAAATCATCAAAAATCGTTTATACTCCTTACTTAATGAAAAGGGGCATATAAATTTCTTATCCCACTTAATAGCATATCTACAGCCTCATGAAGAGGAATCTTTAAATTCTCTACCCCTATCTTTAGCAAGATGTCCACTTCTCTGTCTATAAGCTTTCTATCTCTTGTTATTATTGGAATAAGATCCACGAAAAGATGCCTTGCTCTCCGGGGATAATTTTTAACAATAAACTCTGAACTCCTTTTAAGGGTTTCTTCTGGGTCATCCTCAAAAAGCTTATCTAAATAGTCAAAGGGCCAGTATAGATATTGAGAAAGTATATTGATAAGGTAATTGTACTCTTCTTCTGAAGCCTCTTTATCCGCCATCATTAGCATCCATCCTGCTACAGCAAGAAAATCCAGAGATGCAATATCAATCGGGTCTGTTGGATACTTTTTTAGCAGCCTGATTATTTTTTCGAGATTTTCCTCAAACTCAGGGTCATCCACCGGGGGTTGTCCTCTTGATATGGACTTCCATGTTTCTGATTCGTAAAAGTACTTTAATGCCTTCACCCTGACCGGATTTATCGGATGTGTATGGAATATATGCTCTGAATCTTCTGACAATTCTATGATTATCTTATCTACCAGTTCTATATAATCCTTTACATCAAATTTCAGATATTCCTCATCAAGCCCGGAAGAGAGGGTAAACATTGATGTAAGGGAGGCATCAAGTTTCTTAGAGGCGATCAAACCAACCCTGTCTGCAGAGATTTCACCAAGTTTCTTCCATAAATCATAAATACCCCTTATATGGGATGGCAACTCATCAAATCTTGGATATACATATTGAACTACCCTGTCAAACAGGGCATGTTTAAAGATGATATGACCAACCTCATGGCCAATAACAAATTTTAATTCATCGTTTTCCAGTGCCTCAAGGAGTCTCCCATGCAGGACAATATAGTGGGGTTCCTTTTCATTAAAGCTGTAAATTGAATATGCATTCATCGTGGGATCATTTGAGATATAAAACTCAATCTCCCTTTCACTGTACCCTATGTCTTTTAAAGTCTCATTACAGAGCTCATATATCTCTCTTCCTACAGTGGTTGAGAGAGGAAAATGATACCCCTTCATGTATGTATAAAGGCTGCTTTTACTGCCTGCCTCATTCTTTAAGGCAAACAGCCTGTTTATTACACTGGTATTGAAGATCTTCTCAAGGTATTCATGCAGAAATTTTTCCTCCCTGAGCCTGAGTCTTACCATTTCACTCCCTCTTATTCTATCATCACCTCCTGCCAAGAAGTATATCCTTCAGGGCAAGATACCGAACATCCTCTTTATCTCCGGGCTGAATGAGCATGGTGTGTGAGTATCCTATCGTGATTGAATCTGCACCCTTTATCTTTGCACTCTCAAGTGAAACTATAAGATCACCATCTGGAAGTTCATCTATCCTTTCTTCTATATACTTCTGAAATCTCCTGTACTGCTCGGTTATATTGGTAACATTATAATCCCCATTGAATAATTGATGCAATCTTTCTATCAATGATTCCATGAATTTGCCTGTTTTCCTGCTGAATCTCCTCAGATAATGTTTAATACCCCGGGATGCATTGCCTGCAATTACAAATGTCTTAACACTATTGTTTAAGCCATTTGTTCCCTGTAAGGCAGGCTCAATTCTGTAACGTCCAACGAGCTTCGCTCCCTCTTCTCTATTCAATGCCTTAAGAAAGTCAGATCCGCTCATGGCCTGCTTTGAAGAGGCCTTATCGCTGCTGATGAGGAAAGAATATCCATGATTTGGAGTGCCGATAAGTACCATCCTGTTTACCGATCCGGCAATATAGCCTTTGCTTACGGTATAATGCCTTAGCACAAGCCCACCAAGGCCATAGCCTACAAGCATAATGGGCTGTTTGTTATCCATGATCTTTCTGTATCTGTATACTGCCGATGACAGCTGAAAAGAGGATTTTACGATATCCTGTTCGGATGGATAGTTAAACCTGTAAAATACAAACCCTGAAAGTTCATAATCTTCTTTCAGGAGATTAAACATCTTCTGCCATGTCCGCAAATTCACCTCTTCGGAGATAAAAAAGAAATCATTAAACCTTGAGCCATGAACAAAAAACACAGGGTTCCTCGGTTTAGACCCCTGCTTCTTCTTCAGTCTGTAAACATCAACCTTCCCATCCCTGAGTATGATAACAAAGAAGGGTTCACAACCCTCTTTTACCAGAGGGACATCTATTGTGCCCTTTATTCCATGGAATGAGATACGAAGGCTAAGCCCTGAAAGTCCGAATATCGATTTTCTAAAGGAGAAAAAGCCCATTTCATCGGTGCCAGCAGTGATGTCTCCGGCTGACACTGTTACATCCGCTGGAACAAGTATCTCGTTGTTTGGCACTGTTGCACTGAACAAACCCTGCCTGTTTAATGGAGTATCCTTGTTTAACTCCAGAGCGATGTCGTCCTTCATCCCTCTGTCACCCCATGTCTTCAGGACAAAGCCCTGTATCCGAGCACTTACAAGGGGTATTCTATCTAAAAGGCCCGCATGGGCAGTGCTTGAAAGGAAAAAGAAAACAAAAATTACGACAGGCGCTATCTTCCTCATTTTGTTTTCTCCCTTTTCCTTCGCTTTTCCTTTTCTTTGCCGGTACTGTTTAACATTGTATTAATACCCTCATCTAACTGTCTCTGAAGCCACTTCTGCTTCATCTCCTCCATCCTCATCCGGTATCTTTTCTTTAGTCCATCAGGCACCAAAACATTTATATTCTTGATAATGCTTACAATATACGGTAGCGTAACTGAGTCCTTAAGCATACGGTTGTCAGAGGGCAGGAATGTAAGAAGCATCACAACTATTACCACCACAATTAGTAATCCTTTAACCAGTCCTAATGCTGCCCCAGCAATCCTGTTTAGAAAACCCAGCCCTGTTATCTGCAGGAATCTCCCTATAAGCCAGGATACAATTGAGGCAAGGATGATGCAGAGTGCAAATATACCGATAAAACTGATTATCTTTGCTACATCCGGGTCAATACCTGTAAACAGCCCGGAAACAGGCCTGTACAGATTAATGGCAAGGATATACCCTGCTATTACACCTACGAGGGTAAGAACCTGTCTTACTAAACCCTTCCACAGGCCTATTCCTGCGGTTATACCCAGGATGGTAAGTATTACGATATCAAAGGCATTAAGCGTTTCCTTCCCCCCTCCTGCGGCTTCTGATTTCCTTAAAGACAAAGCCGGATATTATACCTATCATAAAGAATGATATGGACAGGGCATTGCCCTGAGACATAAAGTTCTTGAAAATTCTATACACCGCCTGTCCAAGCATTGATACGGCGTTCATTAGCTCCTTTACATCAGCCCATTCGGTTCTTACTCCAAGCAATTCAAGAACGCTCATCTGCATCCCTGTTTTTTTATAAACAAAAAACGTCTGTCTGTGACAGAAACCACTAATTTCTGCCATTATCTACAGTTTTCCGAATTTTACTATATCCCACACAGCTTATTCAATGTGAAGCTCCCCGACCAAAGGTCGGGGCTTCCAATGCCAGGAAATCACTTTTATTATATTTCTTAGCCTTCATCTATATTTCTTGCCTTCATCCCCGACTAAAGTCGGGGCTTTCGGCAAGGAGCATTGTAAAGCCACTGACCAGTGCAGGGATTTAATCACCAAAGGCTTTAGAACTGTTGAATTTTACACTTTCACCATCTGCCTCTATAAAAATCTGTTTAACCTCTGGGACCTCCTTTTTTATATGAGCCTCGATCTTATCAACTATGATTTCAAGTCTATCGGCCTGAATGTTGCCAACAAAATCCAGGTCTATGGCAAGCAGGATATCCTCAGGCCCCATATGCATGGAGTATATCTTTCCGATCTGTTTTACTTCTTGAAAACTTAACACTACCCTCCTTATTGTATCCAGATGCCTCTTGCTGGCACTTTCCCCAATGAGTAATTTTCTCATTTCATTGGCAAGGAAAAATGAAATAAAGGCAAGTATACAGCCAATTATAATAGAGGCTGCTGCATCAAATGTCTCTATATCTGTTATCTCTGTAAATATAACACCCGTAGCGGCTATCATCAGGCTAATTACGGCAGCGGTATCCTCAACAATAACAACCATCAGATTAGGATTCTTTGATTCCTGTAATTCCTTCAAAATGTTTTTGCTTCTTCCATGTTTCAAAAATTCCTTCAGCGCAACTGTTAGTGAGATTGTTTCAATAACGAAGGATAAGGAAAGAATCGTGTATATAAGATATGACCTTTCTATAGGATGAGGGTGAGAGAGTTTTTTCAATCCTTCATAAAAAGATGCCACAGCGCCTATCAGAAAGATCATATTGGCTACAACAAAAGACCAGAAGTACTGTTCCTTGCCATAACCAAAGGGGTGTTCACTATCTGCTGGTTTGTGACTTCGTTTAATGCCCAATAACAACAGTGCCTGGTTACCCATATCTGCCATAGAGTGAAAGGCCTCTGCCATCATGGCAGAACTCCTGCTCACAAGGGCAACAAGAAACTTTATGACAGCAATTGTGCCATTACCAATAAAAGCCGCATACACCGCCCTTTTAGAACCGGATACCATTGCCTACAGAGGTTCTGTGATGGGTCTGTCCTCCCAGAGTAACTGTAATACTATGCCTATAAGTATGGACATTATGAACTGAGAGAGGTGAACTGACCAGATATACCGGATTTTAATTTCATTGTCTGGAATCGCTTTATAATTTTCTATCTCAACTGAACCTATCTTCAATTTCCCACTGTATTTTGAATAATCTGCAATGCTTTTATCCGATGATTTCTCCCCCCCTTTTTTA
>JALUSH010000015.1:0-1310 GCA_027016675.1 Thermodesulfovibrio sp. | reverse complement strand
CTTGATCTTCACCATACATTGGAGGTTTTATCTTCTCAAGGAAATCAGAATTTTCAAGCATGGTCTTTGCCTGAAACTGGATTACATAAAAACCCTGGACAAATGAGATTATCATAGCAAATGAAAGTAACAGTGCAGACCTTTTAAATATAGTAAACCTCTTCTCAACCCTGATAAGTTTATTTCTGATATCAGTAAATACATAAAGAAAAATAATGACCAAAAGAACAATATTAACAACTATAATTTTATTTCCATTAGCTATCAGGGCTGCCTTCCACAGCTCCTCTGTACTCCAGAAGACTGACCAACCTAACATTATGCCAAGAAACATCCTTGGCAGCAGCAATTTAAACAGATTGATCTGTTTTATAGAATAATACAATATCATTCCAGCAAGCATAAAAACAGGAATCCCCATGCTGCTTATTCCAGCATAATCTTTAGTCGAGTCATGTTGCCCTAACAAAAAGTCACCAAATGGGATAAGAAGTAACAAAACCGGTAGTCCTGCAATTATTACTGGATGAAGTAATACCCTGAAGGCATTTAACAATGCATATCTTCTCAGAAAGAAGGTGGCAGACTGGTTTCTCAGTGAATGGTCATCCTTGGTAAAGTATTCAGTTCGGCTTAGTCTTCGTTGTCCAATACAGGATCTGAAAAGCACAAGTTCTGCCTCTTCCTCTACTGTATGAAAGATACTATCAGCAGAGGTAAACACCTCCCTGTATGAATCCAGAAAACATACATTTAACCACCTCTTTTCTGCATTAAGGAATTTCTTGGGTAGTTTTTTATTTGCACTCTCTCTTCTATAGTCTCTTAGTTTATATAGCTCATCAAGATACCTACACTTCCTTGAAAGAGCATCAAGAAGCTTGTTATTCTGAAGAGCGGGCTGAAGTTTAAAGAAATTCTTATCCTCAAAGGTATTTGCGAACTCAAGCTCATAGAGAAAGTCGAGCAGGATTTTGCGGAAATTGATGTGGCAGGTATAAATTTCGCCTTCTTCTATATACCATGTCTCTGTTTTCCTGTCTTTACCTGTTAAATAGCTGAATTCCAGCCTTTCGGGTCTTAATTTGAAATCCTTTCGTGCAGTTGTGCGTCTGAATAATTTACAGTGTTTAAATTCATTATCCACTACATCAAACTCATAGAGGCTTGAAAAGTAACTTATTGAAAGAAGGGTCTTATCAACTTTAAGCAACATATCCCGATTCAATGGCCACAGGGGCATCTTCCAGTAGTCTTCTATCTTCTCAGTTAGCATCTTCTGGTTAAGGTCTCCATCGGCAACATAGAGA
>JALUSH010000014.1 GCA_027016675.1 Thermodesulfovibrio sp. | reverse complement strand
GTATGAATGCTGCAACCAAAGCCCATGTGCGAACTGCAGAGGCTGGAAACAGGTACAAGCCTGATCATGCAAAGGCCCTTTCAGTGGCCTTTTATGGTGGTGCTGTGATGGGGCTTGCTGTTGCAGGTATTGGCCTGATTGGTGTGGGAGTATTTTATTACATCTTTGGAAGGGATCCACAGACAGCCTATGTGTTGAATGCATTTGGAATGGGCGCATCCTCTATTGCACTTTTTATGCGTGTTGGTGGAGGGATATACACAAAGGCTGCAGATGTTGGTGCAGACCTTGTTGGTAAGGTGGAGGCAGGCATACCAGAGGATGATCCCCGTAACCCCGGTGTTATTGCTGACAATGTGGGTGACAATGTGGGTGATATTGCAGGTATGGGTGCTGATCTCTTTGAGTCCTATGTGAACTCAATCATTGCATCCATTGCAATTGGTGCTACTGCTGCTGTAGGCTCAAAGGTAGCAGGTCTTGGTTCTCCTCTTCACCTTATGGCCCTGCCGGTACTTCTTGCAGTAATGGGTATCATCTCCTCTGTACTTGGTATCCTTGCCATGAGGATACTTGAAAGGATGGACCCTGCTGCAGCGCTTCGTTATTCAACCTTTATCGCAGCAGGTATCTTTCTTGTGCTATCCTACTTTGCTACTGCCTCTCTTACCGTCAGTAACAGTGTGTTCTGGGCAGTTGTAGCTGGATGTATTGGTGGAATTATCATAGGTCTCCTTACAGAGTACTATACTTCTGGAAGTCCTATCAAGAAGATTGCAGAGGCATCACAGACAGGTGCAGGTACAAATATCATTACAGGTCTTGCAGTGGGGCTTGAGAGTACGGCCCTTCCTGTACTGGGTATCTGTGTGGCCATATACGTGGCAGACAGGGTTGCAGGTCTTTATGGTATAGGTATTGCTGCTGTTGGCATGCTTGGAACCATTGGTATAACCATGAGTGTGGATGCCTATGGGCCTACTGCAGACAATGCCGGTGGTATCTCAGAGATGGCCGGTCTTGGTGAGGACACAAGGGCAATAACTGATAGCCTTGATGCCCTCGGTAATACAACTGCTGCAATAGGTAAGGGGTTTGCCATAGGTTCAGCCGCACTTACTGCACTGGCCCTGTTTTCAGCATACACACAGAGTGTAAATGCCGTGAGATTACAGAAGGGGCTACAGGCACTCTCAATTGTGGTTACAGACCCCATGGTGGTTATAGGTCTTCTGATAGGTGGAATACTGCCTTTCTTTGTGGCTGCCCTAACGATGACAGCAGTAGGTAAGGCTGCCTTTGAGATGGTTAATGAAATCAGACGCCAGTTCAGGGAAATCCCTGGACTCCTTGAAGGCAAGCCCGGTGTAAAGCCTGATCCAAAAAGATGTGTTGATATCTCAACAACTTCAGCACTGAAGCAGATGATAGTACCAGGACTGACGGCGGTTATCAGTCCAATTATAGTAGGCGTGGTTCTTGGTCCTGCCGCGCTCGGTGGGATGCTTGCAGGTGCCACTGTTGCAGGTGTTTTGCTTGCCCTCATGATGGCCAATGGTGGTGGTGCCTGGGATAATGCAAAGAAATACATTGAGAAGGGTAATCTTGGTGGTAAGGGCTCAGAGGCACATAAGGCTGCAGTTGTGGGTGATACTGTGGGTGACCCATTCAAAGACACCTCAGGTCCATCAATGAACATCCTCATCAAGCTGATGAGTGTTGTGTCTCTTGTTATTGCCCCGTTGATTGCTCTGCTGTAATAAAGATATAGTATTAAATGCTAAAGAAGGAAAGCTGAAGGCTTTCCTTCTTTTTTGTCTTTATCTCTTTTTTACTTTATCACTACTGGCTGCTAAAAATTAGTCACTATCGTGCTTGACACGATAGTCCACGGTCCTTAGTCTTTAAAGGCTGGATTCTACAGTCAAGCTGTAGAATTATAGG
>JALUSH010000013.1 GCA_027016675.1 Thermodesulfovibrio sp. | reverse complement strand
TTTCTTTATTAATGAAATAGCTTCCCTGCCACCCTTCACATTTGCCTCTGCAAGGATGATATCAGCATAGTTCCTGGGGAAGGTCAAGGCAATGTCTTTTCTAATGGAAGCACCTGTGTTAGTAACAAAAATAACCAGCACAAAAGAGAAAACGAATGTTAGTCTTTTAACCAACATCCCTCCACTTGATTCATTTTTTGCCAATCCTGGGCTCTTTGCCTTCCATTAGTCTTTTTAAATTTGCCCTGTGTTTGATAAATATCAAAAATGTTAGACACAGGGAGAAGATTATACCAATGCTATCTTTCTGAAAGATTATCATATTTAAGGGTAAAAGTGCAAAGGCTATCAATGCAGAAAGTGAAGAATATTTAAAAAGAAAAGTGCTCAACAACCACAAGGATATGGTTATGAAACCCACAACAGGTTCATAGACCAGCACAGCGCCAATACTTGTAGCCACACCCTTACCACCCCTCAGTCGGAGAAAGATGGAAAAATCATGACCAAACACTGCAGCAAGTCCTGTTAGTGCAACATATTTATCCTGGCCATCCATTGATAATACAATAAGGGGGATTATCATACCCTTCAGGATATCACAGAGGAGAGTAACAATAGCCTCCTTCTTGCCTACTGACCTCAAAACATTCGTTGCTCCGATATTGCCACTGCCAGTCTTCCTCAGGTCTATGCCCTTTAATCTCGCAATTATCAACCCAAAAGGTATAGAACCTATAAGATAGGAAAGTACCATTAATGGAATATAGACTGTCATTATAGTCTAAACCACCTTCTTCCAGAATGATATCGTGTATTGAATGCCTGATACCACAGCCAGTATCAGGGCAATCCATATAAGTATCTGCCCAGGGATATAAAGATCTATGCCAAAGAGTGTATCACCAAGAACAAGGCATATGATTGCTGCAATCTGGGCCACTGTCTTGAGCTTTCCACCCATCTCTGCCTGTATAACGATCTTTTTTGTTAGTGCTGCAATCCTTAAACCTGTTACAAGGAATTCCCTGATTATTATCACAGTAGCTACAAATACTGACAGCCTCCCCATATCCACAAGGAGTATAAGCGCTGATATGACAAGAAACTTGTCAGCAATGGGATCAAGAAGTATTCCAAACTTAGTGATCTGCCCTGTCTTTCTTGCTATATATCCATCAAGAAAATCTGTTAAAGAGGCAAGGGAGAATACAATAGCTCCAAGAAGAGGTCTTGTAGGAGCGATAACCAAAAAAAAAGGTATGGAGATGATTCTGCTGAAGGTAAGTACTGTGGGTATGTTAAATCTGACTGTACCCATCTATGATCTCCTTCCATACTCCTTTTGCCTTCAGAATCAGGTCGGTCACCTCACGAACAGCGCCATGGCCACCCCTGCTCTTTGTAACATAATGTGCAAACCTCTTGGCATCCTCTACAGCATCTGATACCACAACAGCAAGCCCTGTTCTTACAAGAATGGGTATATCCACTATATCATCACCAATATATGCAATCTCTTCATCTTTAAGGTTGTATTTTTTCTTGAGTTCATTATAGGCAGCCCTCTTGTCGTAGCATTTCTGATAAACCTCCTTTATACCCAGTTCGTGAGACCGCCTTTCAACCACCCTGGAATGTCTACCTGTGATTATAGCCACATTGATTCCGCGTCTTATAAGCATCTTGATACCATGGCCGTCTCTGACATGGAATGACTTGAATTCATTACCCTCGTTGTCAAGAATTATTCCTCCATTGGTAAGCACACCATCCACATCAAGGATAAGAAATCTGACCTTTTCAGCCCTTTTATATAGTTCAATCTTTTTATCATCCATATCATGATATTATTTCATGAATAGTAAGAAATAGACAAGTGATGACCCACGGTGAATTAGCAATCCGCCTCACGTCTGAAACCCTGATATGTTATAATCTATATCAC
>JALUSH010000012.1 GCA_027016675.1 Thermodesulfovibrio sp. | reverse complement strand
TAAGGTTCTGTCGGAGTGCGGATATAAAAAAGCTTGAGGAAGAGATAAAGGGCAGGGTGATTCTCGTTACAGGAGCAGGTGGTTCAATTGGTTCAGAATTATGCAGGCAGGTGGCAGAGTTGGTGCCAGGGAAGCTTATATTATATGAAAGGCATGAGAATAGTCTATATGATATTGAGATGGAACTAAAAATGAGGTTCAAAGATCTTAACATTCTACCTGTTGTGGGTGATATACTTGATACAGAAAAACTTGAAAAGGTCTTCTCTGAAGAAAAGATTGATATTGTATATCATGCTGCTGCCTATAAACATGTCCCATTGATGGAGAGGGAACCCATTGAGGCTGTAAGAAACAATATCTTTGGTACAAAGAATGTGGCAGAGATCTCCTTAAGACATGGTGTAAAAAAGTTCGTTCTTATTTCTACTGATAAGGCTGTAAACCCTGCCAATGTGATGGGAACAACAAAGAGAGTTGCTGAATTGATTATACAATCACTTAATGGGAATGGAACAAAGTTCATGGCAGTAAGATTTGGCAATGTGATCGGAAGTAACGGCAGTGTTATTCCTCTCTTTAAAAAACAGATTGAAGAGGGTGGGCCCATAACCGTTACACATCCTGAAATTACCAGATACTTTATGGCCATACCTGAGGCGGTACAGCTTGTAATGACAGCAGGTACAATGGGTAAGGGTGGGGAGATATTCCTGCTTGATATGGGAGAGCCTGTAAAAATAGTTGATCTCGCAAAGGAGCTGATAAGGAAATCAGGGCTTGATCCTGAAAGGGATATAGATATTGTATATACCGGCCTCAGGCCTGGAGAGAAGCTCTATGAAGAACTATACTGGCAGGGTGAGGGAATCATACCAACGGAGAATAAGAAGATTACAATGCTCAGGACTGGTAAATTATCAAAGGCGTATCTCATTGAAAAACTTGCAGAACTTGAAAATAACGTGACCATTAAAGATACACATTCTATTATAACTGTTCTCAAGGATATAGTGCCTGAATCAACTATTGACAGGAATGAACACCTTTTTGCAAAATATAATTAGATTTTCTGGTCTTCCTCTTATAATAATCTTTTCCGGTTCCTTCATCTGGCTATTCTGGCCGGTGCTTACTGACCTTGTAAGGGACTGGGGGCATGACCCTAACAATTCCCATGGATTCCTTATACCGATAATAACAGGTTATTTCCTCTGGCGTAAAAGACAGTACATACTCAGCGCTGAACTGAATCCATCCAATAAAGGGCTTTTTATTATCTTCATGGGACTCCTTGTATATCTCCTTGGATATTTAGGTGCTGCCCATACCACAATAAGGGTGTCAATGTTCATCTTTATTGCTGGTTCTGTGATCTATTTATATGGTTTCAGCATGATGAGGGCTATAATGTTCCCCTACCTCTATGCACTCTTTATGATCCCTGTTCCCTACTATCTTTATGAGACGGTGGCCTTCCCCCTCAGATTATTCGTTACATCTGTGGCAGTGAAATTCATCAGTTTAATAGGGATTCCAGTGATAAGAGAGGGCAACATTATCATGCTTGAGAATATTACACTTCAGGTAGTGGATGCCTGCAGTGGAATAAGGTCCCTAACATCCCTTCTTGCCCTCACGGTAGCCTATGCCTATATCTCACAAAATACCCTCCGGAGGAGGGTGGTACTTGTCCTTTCTGCCATCCCTATTGCTGTGATCTCTAATATCCTCAGGGTGGTTATTACAGGTATCCTCTCAAGATATCTTGGTGCCAGGGCTGCATATGGATTCTTCCATGAGTTTGCAGGGCTTGGGGTTTTTCTGATTTCCCTGTTTATTGTGATAGGAGTGGGTACCCTCCTGGCTAAGGGGGACAGAGGGCATAAAGAAAAGGAAAGGTAAAAATCAGGGCAGGAGACTTATGGAATTTAAATGGACAGCGAGCGTATTCTCCGGGGTCTCTGCCACGGTGTCAAACG
>JALUSH010000011.1 GCA_027016675.1 Thermodesulfovibrio sp. | reverse complement strand
TTATTGAATGAATCAGATAAAATTAAGGGCTATCTTGCACATGAACTTTCCCACTTATTGATTAATCAATATGGGGGAACATTTATTGGTGTCAAAATACCATCATGGTTTCTGGAAGGATTGGCAACATATGTCTCAGGTGGTGGAGGTGCCGGGGATATAACAGATGATGAGGCAATTGCATATATATTAAATGGAAGATATTTTACTCCTGAATTAAATGGCGGAATTATCTTCAGGAAAACAGCCAGCTCATATGGGCTGACGCCACATATGTTTTATCGCCAAAGTGCACTTTTTGTTGAATTTTTAAAGGAATATGATGAGACATCTTTTCAAAAGCTGCTTACTGGAATATATCATGGTGAAAGTTTTAAAAAAGCTTTCGGAGATTCATATAATATTTCTATGAACCAGTTATGGAGCAATTTTGTTATGCGACTAAAAGAAAATGGCATAATATAGAACACCTGACACCTATAAGGCCTCCCTTTGTCAAGAGGAAAAAGCACTCCCTGGGAAATATTGATTAAATCCATCTCCTTGATGTTTCTGTTAAGGTTCTTTTAAGTTCTATCTTGATTTCTCCTGTGGCGTCAGAATATGTATCCTGCACCAAACACTTATAGTGGATTTAAAATTTGTGCTGATTGTTGTAAAATTTCATAAGGCCTCCTTTTGAGAGTTTTTTGGGTTAATACATCATACACCTTTGGTGTATAATTTAAGGAGGCCTTAATTAGTATCAAGCCACTTCAGCGGACGGCGATTCCGCCGCTGAATTTCAATGTTAGCCCTGAAATCCAAGAAAGGGAGCATTGTTGAAAGCTCAAGTAACCTTCATTGATTTTGTCCTGAAAGAATGGCTTGTAATTGCTTCTGGTGTTGGCTTAATGCTTACGTCTTTTTACACAAAACACCTTCCGGTCTACTCAATCAATGAAATAGAGGTGTTGTTCATCCTTTTTGTACTGTTCGTTGCAGTTAATGGGTTGCAAAAAAGTGGGCTGATATTAAAAATCGCCCAAAGCATAGAAAAAGGTAAAGTTATACCTTTAAAGTTGGTGTTGGCAACATTTTTCTTGTCCATGCTGGTAACAAATGACATTGCCTTAATAGTTATTGTCCCGCTTACGTTGTCACTTAAGATAAATAGAAAAGATATTGTGGTTATTTTGGAGGCATTAGCAGCCAATTCAGGTTCCGCATTGACCCCGGCTGGCAACCCCCAGAACCTTTATATTTACTGGTTTTACGGCATTCATCCTGATGTATTCATAAAAACAATCGCCCCATTCTCATTAGGTTTTCTTGGTCTACTAATTGCTTCTTCAATTCTTGTTAAAATTCAAAACGATTTACAGCAGAGAGATACAGTACAAAAAATCGACAAAAAGGCATATCTCTATAGTGTGTTGCTTGTTATTGTTCTTCTAACAGTTTTCCGTGTACTTCCCGTTTTAACCGGAATTGTTGTCATTGTTTTTTCGCTCGCATTTGACCGAAAAGCCTTACGTATTGATTATGCACTACTATTCAGTTTCTTGTTCTTTTTTGGTATTGCTGATAATCTAAAGACTATACTGTCCTCGGAAATAAGCCATTCAGGGCATATTTTTTTATTTTCGGCCTTGGCAAGCCAAGTCATGAGCAATGTTCCTGCAACGCTATTATTCGCAAAATTTACATCAAACTGGCAGGCATTGTTATGGGGTTCAAATGCAGGTGGCTTTGGTAGCTTATTTGGTTCATTGGCAAATCTGATAGCCTATAAATTATATGTTACACACGAAGGTACAAATAATGCGGCCATATTTACTGCAAAATTCCTTATAATGGGCTACATAGCACTATTTTTATCAATAGGGTTATATTTTCTATTGTATAAGCCGGGTACTTTGTTTTGAATTATCAAAGGGCATAACTCCTATAAGACCTCCCTTTGTCAGGAGAAAAAAGCATACCTGGGAAATATTGATTACGTATTATGACTCGGTTGAAAGCCGCTCCTGTGGATTGACTTATTTTTATGAGCTATCCTGCCTTGCAACTATTTTATTCTGTACATATATGAATTTGTAAAATGTTTGGTTTTTTCTGTTTTAATAAGCGATTTGAAAAAAATCACCCCATATCTTTAAAATATCTCTCTGTATGAGTGTGCTCGATAGTATAGGTAACACTCCTCTTGTGGAGCTCAAGAGGATCAATCCAAATCCTCGGGTACGGCTCTTTGCAAAGCTTGAGGGTGCCAACCCTGGTGGCTCTGTAAAGGATCGTATTGCCTACTATATGATAAAGGATGCTGAAGAACATGGATTGCTTAAAGAAGGACTTACTATTCTTGAACCAACAAGCGGTAATACCGGTATCGGGCTTGCCATGGTGGGTGCTGCAAAGGGCTACAGGGTCAAGCTTGTAATGCCTGAGTGTGTAAGCCTTGAACGGCGTAAGACCCTTGAAGCCTTCGGTGCAGAACTGATTCTGAGCCCTGGACAGGAGGGTACAGATGGAGCAATCAGGCTTGCTCACAGGATTTATGACGAAAACAGAGGTGCCTATTTTATGCCTGATCAGTTCAACAATCCATCCAATTCAAAGGCCCATTATGAAACAACCGGTCGGGAGGTATATGAGCAGACCCGGGGTGAAATAACACATTTTGTTGCTGGTATGGGAACCACAGGCACCCTTATGGGCTCAAGCAAGAGGCTCAAGGAGTACGACAACTCTATACAGATTATAGCAGTTGAACCACTGCTGGGGCACCGTATACAGGGACTTAAGAATATGACGGAATCCATAGTTCCAGGGCTCTATGACCCTTCAAGACTTGATGAAAAACATAATGTTGAAGATGATGACGCATTTAAAACCACCCGGATACTCGCCCTCCAGGAAGGGCTTTTTGTAGGAATGAGTAGTGGTGCTGCAATGCATGTGGCTTTAAAAAAGGCGCGGGAACTCAAAGAAGGGGTTATAGTAGTCATACTTCCTGACAGGGGAGACCGGTATCTCAGCACAGCACTCTTTGCCTCTGTATGCGCAGAATGCCCGCCCTAAGAAGTGTTACGTGTTAAGTGTTGAGTGTTTAACGTTGAGTATTGGATCATAGATTTTTTATTGCTTCAGAAATAAGTTGGGCTGCCTCTTTCATCTCTTCCATGGTGTTATCCTTACCAGTGGATATCCTCACTGATGAAAGGGCATCTTCAGTGCTAAGCCCCATTGATATCAGCACATCAGAGGGTGTATATTTACCCTCGTGGCAGGCTGAACCTGCTGAGATAGCCACATGCCCTGAAAGGGCCTCCACCAGCTTATGGGCCTCGATACCTGAAAATCTCATGTTTAGCGTGTTTGGCAGTCTCTTTATGTATGAACCATTCAGCCTTGCTCCTGGAATCAGCTCCTGAAGCTCCTTGAGGAGTGCTTCGGTTATGCTTTTTATATGTCTCTTTCTCTCATCTTTATCTCTGCGGGCAATCTCTGCTGCCTTTCCAACACCTGCAATCAAAGGGGTATTCTCAGTACCAGGCCTCAGTCCTCTTTCATGGCCAGCTCCATGGAGTATTCGCCTCAACCTGATGCCCTTTCTTATAAACAGGGCACCTATACCTTTTGGACCATAAAACTTATGTGAGACCACAGTTAATAGATCCACCCCCATGGCATTGACATCAACATCTATCTTACCTATACTCTGAGCCGCATCTGTATGAAATACTGCATCATGTTCCTTGAGAATTTCCCCTATCTCCTCAATAGGTTGAATTGCACCTGTCTCATTGTTCGCATGCATAATGGTTACCAGGATTGTATCAGGCCTCAATGCCCTTTTTACATCCTCAGTATTGATTATTCCTTCAGAGTCGGGTTTTAAAAGTGTTATTGAGTATCCAAGTTCCTGCAGATAAGAAAGAGGTTGCAACACTGATGGATGTTCTATAAGTGTGGAGATTATATGTCCCTTTCCGAAGTTCAGGCAATAGCCAATGATTGCCATGTTATTGGACTCTGTACCGCCTGATGTAAAAAACACCTCCTCATCTGAGGCATTTATAAGCTCTGCCACCTTTGCACGTGAACTCTCTATAAGCTCCCGTGCCTTCCGGCCAAAGGAATGCACACTTGAAGGGTTTCCAAAGGATTCAAGCCCCTCAATTATAGCATCTTTTACTTCCGGATCTACAGGTGTGGTTGCATTGTTATCCAGATAAATCATATATCCCTGTGTATCACCTGTGGCTTTATCTTGAACTCCTTCTCAATAAACGACACCATCTCTTCCACTATTACAGGAGAACGGTGTCTTCCACCAGTACACCCTATACCAATATTAACAAGTGATTTACCTTCTTTAATATAACCTCTTATGAAGGTCTTAAGAAGGTCTTTCAGTCTATCTATCACCTCTTCTGAAAAACTGTCCTTTAATACATACTCCTTTACCCTGCTGTCAAGGCCTGTTAAATCTTTTAAATCCTGTACAAAATAGGGATTGGGGAGAAATCTTACATCAAAGAGCAGATCCACATTCTGGGGAATACCAAACTTATAGCCAAAGGAAATCAGATTTATAAATAATTCCCTGTTTGTTTTACCTCCATACATCTCCATGATGAGTGCCCTTAATTGATGGGGGGTAAGTGAAGAGGTGTCCACCACACGATCAGCAAGCTCCCTGAGTGAAGAAAGCAACTCCATCTCCTTCTTCATTGCCTCTTCAATGCCAAGACCTTCTGATTGCAGGGGATGAGGCCTTCTTGTTTCCTTGTATCGTCTTATAAGAACAGATTGTTCTGCCTCCAGAAAGATTATCTCAATATGAAAGGTATTCTTAAGCGAATCGACAAGCTTGTAGATATCCTTCAGGAATGCCTTCTCTCTGACATCAACACCTATTGCTACTCTATTAACGCTTTCATCCTTTGAAGATATATTCAGCAGGTCATGAAGTAATACAATTGGGAAATTATCCACACAGAAAAAACCCACATCTTCCAGGGCTCTCAGGGCAACAGTCTTGCCTGCACCTGAAAGCCCTGTGATTATTATAATCTGTCTGTACATTTCTGTTATGCAGGCTCAATCAACTCTAAGTTTCCGTCCCTCCTGCGGTGAAGAACATTTATAGTGCCTGTTTCTGCATTCGTGAATATGAGAAAGTCCTTCTCAAGCAGTTCCATCTGCATAGCAGCCTCTTCAGGACTCATGGGCTTCATGGCCAGTTTCCTTCTCTGGATAATCTTTGGCTCTTCCAGTGATTCATCTATTACAGGTGGAGCCTCTACCCTTTTGGAGGTACGATTATCCTTTCTATGGGCAGATATTTTGCCTTTGTGTTTTTTTATCTGTTTTTCAAGCTTTTCTATTACTTCATCTATAGAGGCATATATGTCCTCAGTCTCGCTCTCTGCCTGAATCATTACACCATTGGCTTTAAGCATTACCTCTGCCTTCTGTCTGAATTTTTCAACACTTAAAGTAATGGATGCCTCTGAGATACCTGATAAATACTTATCAAATTTCTTCACCTTGCTTTCCGCATAATCTCTCAGTGCTGGTGTAATATCAACGTTCCTGCCATTGACAATAATGTTCATTTACTCCTCCTCTCAATTAGAATTATTGATGCTCTATCAGATATCAACCCTTCTTCTATGGGTATGTGAAGGTATCTTCATTTCTTCCCGGTATTTTGCAACAGTACGTCTTGCGATCTTAATATTCTTCTCTTTCAACATGTCAGCAATCTTTTGATCACTGTAGGGTTTTCGGGGGTCTTCCTCATCAATTATCTTTTTAATCATCTCCTTAACTACTGTAGAAGAGACATCACCTTTTTCTCCTTTCAGGGCACTGGAGAAAAAGAAGCGGAAACTGAAGATGCCATGACTGCATGCAAGATATTTATTGAGGGTTACCCTGCTGATAGTGCTTTCATGCATGTTTATATCCTCTGCAACGTCCCTGAGATTGAGGGGTTTCACATACTGGGGCCCCCTGTCAAAAAATTCCCTCTGGAATTTAAGAATACTTTCCGTTACTTTATAGATGGTCTTGTTTCTCTGATCAAGACTCTTTAATAACCAGTCAGCTGATCGATATCTCTCTCTAAGAAATCTCTTCTCTTCCTTGGATAGATCCTTTTTGTTCAACAGTCTCCTGTAATAACTGTTCATCCTGAGTCTGGGAATTCCTTCGTTGTTCAATGTAATTTTATAACCATCATCTGTCTTATACACAAACACATCAGGAACAATGTAGTTGGTTTCATGGCTTGTGAAGTTCCTTGCTGGTTTGGGGTCAAGACTGGAAATGATTTCAACAGCCATCATAACATCCTCAATGGGTGAGGCATATTTTTTGGCTATGGCATTGTAGTTCCGCTTCTCCAGCTCTCCAAGGTTATTCATTACAATCTTTTCAACAAGTGTGTTACCGAGCCCAAGTGCTCTGATCTGTATCAACAAACACTCCTTGAGATCCCTTGCTCCAACTCCAGGGGGGTCAAGTTCATGGATAACCCTTATTGCCTCTCTCACATCGTTGATATCAGCACTGCAGGTCTGAGCCAGCTCCTCTTCGCTTACTCTTAGATAACCGTTTTCGTCTATGTTTCCTATGGCAACCTCTGCAATGGACTTTATTTTATCATTTAACGGAAGGAGCCTGAGTTGCCATTGTAGATGATCATACAGTGTGGATGAGGTACTCAGGAATTGTTCGAATGAAGGTTGTGACTCAATGCCCGGGTTAAAGTATCCAAGGTCACGACCATCACTGCTACGCTCTTCAAAGTACTCGTCTACTCTGAAGCTCATGAGTCTTTCCAGTGGTAGAGGAAGATCGTCCTCAATGCTCTGTTCTGAGTTCTCTTCAGTCTTTTCATTCTCCTTCACCTGTGTTTCTTCATCCTGTACTTCTTCAAGAAAGGGATTTTCAGCAAGTTCCTGATTGATGGCCTGCGTGAGTTCCAGCTGTGGTAATTGTAACAGCTTGATAGCCTGTTGAAGCTGTGGTGTTAATACCAGTTTCTGCGTTAACTTCAGATCTAATCTTGTTTCAAGTGCCATTATAGTTTAAACTCCTCCCCAAGGTATGTTTTAACAACCTCTTTGTTCTTCACAAGTTTTTCAGGTGTTCCTTCATCCAGGATCTCACCATTATTTATTATATACGTCCTGTCAGTTATGGACAGCGTGTCTCTTACATTGTGATCCGTGATGAGTATACCTATACCTTTGGCCTTCAGATAGGTCATCATCTTCTTAAGCTCAATAATTGCTATGGGATCAATACCCGCAAAGGGTTCATCAAACAGTATAAATACCGGTCTTGTAGCTATGGTTCTTGCAATCTCTGTTTTCCTGCGTTCACCACCTGAGAGGGTTATTCCCTTACGGTCAGCTATCTCTTTTAAACGGAATTCATCTAAAAGCCTGTCAACCTCTTCGTCTATTTCCCTGTCACTATATCCCCTCACCTCTAATATGGCCCTGATATTATCCCTCACTGTTAATCTTCTGAAGATGGAAGGCTCCTGAGGGAGGTAGCTTATTCCCTGCCTTGCCCTCATATACATTGGAAGGTCCGTGATATCAGCATCGTCCATGTATATACTGCCACTGTCGCCACGAGTCATGCCTACAATCATATAGAATGTGGTTGTCTTACCTGCACCATTCGGTCCAAGCAGTCCAACAATCTCTCCTGTCTGAAGAGAGATACTGATACCATTTACTGCCACTTTCCCCTTATAAGTCTTTTTTAGCCCCTCAGCCCTTAAGATATGGCTGTTGTCCACCTTATTTGTCCTCTTTCTTTTCCTTCTTACCCTTCAGTACAACTCTGGAGTTCTCAACAATAGATTTACCGTCCTTAATATAATATACCATTTTTGAACCTGTTACTGTACTTTTTTTATCTTTTGCAACAGGAGAACCTGTGAATACTATCTTCCCCTCTTTACTGAAATATACTACTTCATCAGAGGTGATCACCCTGTCTAATTTCACAATCTTCACATCTCCCTTTGCATGAATCTCTTCCACCTGGCCATCATTATTATATTTGACCTGCATCCATTGAGCATAAAGGGTTGTCTCTCCCTGTTTTGCAACTACATTACCTTCAAATATTGCCCTGTTGGAGTTGTTATAGGTCTGTAGTTTTTGTGAGGTTATTTCTATGGGCCCTTTATCTGAGAAGAATATATCGTTTCCCCTGCCGGGATCCTCTGAAAAAGAGATGTTCGCCAGCAGGAATAGAAAAATAACCAAAAAACATGATACTCTATTTATAAAAGACAGCCCTAACATTTCCTTCAATTTTCATTAAATTGTTCCCTACTATTTTACCAGAATTGCCAGTAATTCTGAACTTCCTGCCTTTGATAACAAGACCATCTTTTGCAATAATTATGTTTTTTAAGGGGTTATAGGAAATCCTTGCTGATTTAAACTCTGTACCCTTTATTGTTCCTTCTATATCGTTCTCTAACTGTATCCTTCCTGATCGAAGATCATACAGACCATTCTTTGCTCGCAGCTGCAAATCCCTATCTGGATAGTTGAGCTTTACATGCCTCAGGTCCACCATGTCATTGCCTGGACGAAAGATCGCCTCTTCAACCTGGGCATCCCAATCTTGTTTTTTATCAGTAAAATGCATGATCTTCACAGACCTCATCTGTGAGCCCTTGACCATATGTTTTATATCTAACCCTTCCCTTTCTGTGGAAATAAAGTATAAAATAATAGGTATTGTAATTAAAAACAAGGCAACAGGAATAATCCTCATAAGAAATTGTATCACTCTGTAGTGTTTTTAGGCAATAAGAAATTAAGACGCTTATGGATATAACCTCAGCAAATAAAATCTTAAATTACTGTAAGGATGATGAAAGTCTACAGAGGATTGGATTCAATAGACAAGCCATTTAATGAACCAGTAGTTACAATAGGAAACTTTGATGGTGTTCATCTTGGTCATCAAAAGATATTCAGAAAGGTAATAGAATCAAAAAGACCTTCCTCTGAAAGCATTGTGATAACCTTTCATCCCCATCCTTTGAGAGTGCTTGCACCTGAAAGAGGACTGAAGCTTCTAACCCCACTTGATGAAAAGATTCGCCTGATAGGTGCCATTGGGATAGATGTAATGATACTTATAGATTTCAACAAGGATTTTTCCAGACTCCCTGCAGAGGTATTCATAAAAGATATCTTGATTGACCGGGTTGGGACCAAACATCTGATTGTAGGACACAACTACAGATTCGGTAAAGACAAAGAAGGCGACACAAGACTATTAAGGAAAAAGGCAAAGCAATATGGATATGCCTTTACTGTGGTACGAAGTCTTAAGATCAATGGGCAGACTGTTAGCAGCAGCAGAATCCGACAGCTTCTTTCATGGGGAAGGGTCTGTGAGGCGTCTTTTCTGCTTGGCAGGGCCTATTCAATATCGGGCAGGGTAATAAAAGGTGCGGGCAGAGGAGAAAAGATTCTCAACACACCAACTGCAAATTTACTTACAGAGAATGAGATTGTTCCACGAGAAGGTGTCTATGCTGTAAAAGTCCTTTTAGATGGAAGGTTGTATAATGGTGTGGCAAATATAGGAAAGAATCCAACCTTTGGTGGTACCATGCCAAGCTACGAAGTTCATCTATTCGATTTTAAAGGAAATCTCATTGGTAAGGACATACGGGTATATTTTGTTGACAGAATACGTGCAGAAAGAAAGTTCCCTGATCCAGAAGCCCTTAAGGCACAGATACAGAAGGATATTGAAACAGCACTTTTTATCTTAAATGAACACAGGGTCAACATCGATCTTAAACTCTAAATCATTTTTTCTGGAAAAATCCATCAACTCAAGTACTTTATCTCTCACCCTTTTAGAATCTCTCCCCCTGATAATCAGCTGGAATTCCTTTAAATGCCCCTTTGTATCATAAATCAGGTTCAAGGGTCCAGAACAGACTATCTTTTTAGTATCTGAACTTATCATTTTTTCCACACACTCGGGGACAAATCCTTTCTTTGATGAGAACCTTATGCATACTGTCTTCATATAAGGATACAGCATATGTTGTCTTCTTTTTTTTAGTTCATCAAGCATAAATCCGTCATAGTCCCAGTTTTTTATATATTTGTATGCCCTGTGCCAGCCCAGTGATGTCTGGATAAGCATCTTGCCTTCCTCTTTGAGAAAATCCCTGAAGTAAAAAACATCCTGGACAAATCTCTCCACGGCCTTCACCTCAAATCTGTTCAGGCTCACATCAGGATTCAGAAATACTATAATGAAGATATCATTAATATTCAATCTTCTGGCTCGAAAGTTACCCACTATAACAGGTTTCTCTTTGAACTCACCAGAGGGATTTGCCTCGAGGTATTCCACCCTTGTGGTATCCCTTTCCAGTATGTTTTTCAACTCCTCCTCTATTCTCTCAATGCCAGCACCAAAATACTGCAGTTTATATCCACCACACCTGGAACATTGAGATACAACCTGTCTCCTGTTGCCACATTGATGGCACTGCATAAATATGCTGTTTCCCTGTTTATGTATAACAAGGGGCTTTTCACACTCTGCACAGCAGATTATGGTATCGCATTCCTCACAGATTAAAAGCGAGTAGCCCGGTCTGTGGATGATTGCAAGCATTGACTCATTCCCGGGAAGTGCTTTTATTCTACGGATAATCTCTCCTGCAATAGATTCTTTCTTCCTTCCCTGTTTTATGATAAACACCTCTGGATTGGCCTTCTTAACAGATGAATTCAACATTGTATATTTTTTCCTGTAAAGATTAAAATATGTTTCAGATGAAGGGGTAACAGAGGTTAGTACAACAGGTATTCTCTCAAGAAACCCTCTCATAACAGCAACATCCCTTACATGGAATCTTGGTGACTCCTCCTGTTTATAAGCAGTATTATGTTCTCGCATAATAACTATTATGGATGGTCTTTTAAGGGGTGCAAAAACCACGGATCTTGTACCAACTACATAATCATATCTGCCTTCGTAAAGTCCCATAAGAACATCATGCCTCTCTGATCCCTTCAAGGCACTGTGATAAATACATACTCGTTCATCAAAAATACTGCTCAGATACGAGTAGACCAGCTCTGCATCCCTGATCTCTGGAACAAGAATGACCCCCTGAGGAAATTTCTCCAGAAGCATTGACACAAAACCAAGTTCATGGGGCCTGTCTACTGCCTTGTAAAGGAATGTCCTGTATCCCTTTGAATTGTAGACCTTTCTAACAAAAGCTCCATCCTCTTGTGGTACGAATACATGCCATTTCAAATGCTGGGGTTTCCGCTGCTTAATCTTCCTTGGTTTTTTTATAAAATCCTTGAAAGGGGTGCTCTTCAGAACGGTTCCATGGTTAGAATAATAATACTGGGCAGTCCACTCAATTAAGGAAAGCAATTCCTCAGAATACAGAGGCTCATTAAAGGCAATACTCTCTATGTTCTTGAGTGATTTTTTTACGATCTCTTTATTGTATACCCTTAATACAATCCCTCTCTTTACCTTCCCTTTTATCGGCGCATCCACAACCTGCCCAGGCATGATAGCTGACACCAGTGGCTCGGGCACCATGTAGGTAAGAAAAGAGAGCTTCTGTGGAAATACAATATCACAGATCAGCATCAGTTTGTAGGAGGGGTTGCTTTCTTTTCAGCCTCAAAAAGGGCCTTGATCTCATCCAGGAACTCATTTATGTCTTCAAAGGCACGATAAACCGAGGCAAACCTGATATATGCCACCTTGTCAAGGTCTTTCAGGGCCTTCATAACCTCTTCACCAATGAGATTACTTGGCACTTCTTTAACCCCCATTTCAAGAACGGTTTTTTCGATTCTATCAGCTATGGACTCAAGGGTATCAGTGGATACCTTTCTCTTCTCACATGCCTTTTTTAAACCAGCTATTACTTTACTACGCTGGAAGGGCTCCCTGCGATTGTCCTTTTTAACCACCATGGGAAGGCTTTCTTCGATTCTTTCGTAAGAGGTAAACCTCTTCTCGCACTTCAGACACTCCCTCCGTCGTCTTATTACATCTCCTTCCTTACTCATCCTGGAATCAATAACCCTGTCGTCAAGATTTCCACAATAGGGACATCTCATAATTATTAATTATACATGACTTTACGTAGGGATGGAAAGTTCTGTATTTACTGATAGATGGGGAAACGTCTGCTTAAAGAAAGGGCTCTTTCCTTCAGTCTTTTTAATTCCTCAGCATCCTTTGAATTATTTACTACCTCTTCGATAATCTCGGCAATCTCCACCATCTCATCCTCACCCATGCCCCGTGTGGTAACACAGGGTGTGCCAAGTCTTATTCCGCTTGTTATGGTAGGTGGAAGCTCATCAAAAGGTATCGCATTTTTATTAACTGTTACTCCACACAAATCCAATGCATTCTCAGCATCCCTGCCAGTGATATTCTTCTTTGTCAGATCTACAAGCATCAGGTGGTTATCAGTACCTCCAGATATGATATCAAAACCTCTTTTAATTAGTTCTTCAGATAATTTCTGGGCGTTTTTTATTACCTGTGCCTGGTATGTCCTGAACTCCTCACTCATGGCCTCTTTGAAGGCAACAGCCTTTGCAGCTATTACATGCACAAGGGGGCCACCCTGTATGCCAGGGAATATCATCTTATCAATACTCTTCGCATAATCCTTTTTGCACATTATCAATCCACCCCTTGGACCCCTCAGGGTTTTGTGAGTGGTAGAGGTAACAAAGTCGGCATAGGGAACTGGAGAGGGATGCAGTCCTGCAGCAATCAGGCCTGCAATATGGGCAATGTCTGCAAGCAGATAGGCTCCAACCTCCTGGGCTATCTCTGCGAATATCTTAAAATCTATTATCCTTGAATAGGCACTTGCTCCTGTTATGATCAGTTTTGGTCTTGTCTTTTTGGCAATCTCCCTTACCTCATCATAGTCTATATACCCCTCTCTATTGACACCATAGGTAACAGCATTATATAAAATACCTGAAAAGTTAACCTTTGCACCATGGGTAAGATGACCACCATGGTTCAAACTCATTCCCAGGACTGTATCTCCTGGCTTAAGCACAGAAAAGAAGACCGCCATATTAGCCTGTGAACCTGAATGAGGTTGAACATTTACATGCTCCGCACCAAATATCTCTTTAGCCCTCTGTATGGCGAGGTTTTCCACCTCATCAGCATACTCACACCCACCGTAGTACCTCTTACCAGGGTAGCCTTCGGCATACTTGTTGGTAAATACAGAACCCTGTGCCTCAAGAACTGCCTTTGAGGTATAGTTTTCCGAAGCAATCAGGACTATCTTTTCCTTTTCCCGCTCTGTTTCCTTTAATATTGCATTGTATATGTCAGGGTCAACCGATTTCAATGAATCAAAGATCATTATTAACCCTCTTCTCTATTTTTAAAATCTTGTCAAGTCTTCTTGAATGTCTTCCTCCTTCAAAAGGCGTCTCTAACCATGCAACAAGAATCTTTAAGGCAACCTCTCTTTCAATAACCCTGCCACCCATAACAAGTATGTTGGAGTCATTATGCAATCTGCTCATTCGGGCTGTGTATTCATCATGACAGAGTGTAGCCCTTATACCTGGAAACTTGTTTGCAACTATTGACATTCCAAGCCCAGTACCACAGATCAGGATTCCCCTGTCAACCTCTCCTCTGGATACTGCAAAGGATACCTGTTCGCCAAAGTCAGGGTAGTCTACAGAAGACTCTTCGTGAGTTCCAAAATCAACAGGCTCAATACCTCTTTGAATAAGGATATCCTTGATGAAGTTTTTCAACTCCAGACCTGCGTGATCTGAACCTATTGCTATTCTATTCCTCGACATGAAGGGAACTTAAGGAAATAATATCTTTAATCATAAAATAAATAATGCCATTGATGTCAAGTGCTTATTTGTTGTATAATTTAAGGTTCTTTGATATCTTTTGCTACAATTCAAATCTCAAGAGGAACTTTAAATAATTAGAATACGAGGTTAATTATGAGTAAACACACTGTCACACTTATACCAGGCGATGGAGTGGGCCCTGAAATAACAGAGGCAATGGTAAAGGTCATTGAAGCCTCTGGTGTTGATATCAACTGGGAGGTAGAGAATGCAGGAGAGGAGGTCTATAAAAAAGAGGGAACACCTTTACCTGAACGGGTAATTGAATCAATAAAAAAGAATAAAGTGGCGATAAAAGGCCCGGTAACAACACCTGTGGGAACCGGCTTCAGATCAGTAAATGTTGCCTTAAGACAGAGGCTTGATCTTTATGCCTGTGTCAGACCCTGTAAATCTTATAAAGGTGCCAGGACAAGATATGAAAATATAGACCTTATAATTGTCCGAGAAAACACCGAGGATCTATACGCAGGGATCGAGTTTCAAAAAGGTGCAGAAGAGACAAGACGCCTTATAGAGTTTATAGAAAAAGAAACAGGCCGGTGTATTAGAGAAGATTCCGGGATAAGCATTAAACCCATATCAGTATATGGCACAGAAAGGATTGTACGTTTTGCCTTTGATTATGCTCGCAGGAATGGTCGCAAAAAGGTTACCACAGTTCATAAGGCAAATATAATGAAATATTCTGATGGACTATTCTTAGAGGTAGCACGGACTGTGGCACAGGACTATCCGGATATTGAATTTGAGGATAAAATTGTGGATAATATGTGTATGCAGTTAGTTCAAAAGCCCGAACTCTATGATGTACTGGTGCTACCGAATCTGTATGGAGACATAGTATCCGACCTTGGGGCAGGCCTTATTGGAGGGCTTGGTCTTGCACCTGGTGCCAATATCGGAGATGAGTATGCTGTATTCGAGGCAACTCATGGAAGTGCACCCAAATACAGGGGTCTTAACAAAGTGAATCCCCTTGCCATGATCCTTTCAGGGGTTATGATGCTACAGTATCTTGGAGAAGATGATGCTGCTAATCGTATTGAAGAGGCTGTAAAAGAGGTTGTTGCAGAAGGTAGGTATGTTACCTACGACATGAAGCCAACCCCTGATGATCCAACTGCAGTAGGCACATCTGAAATGGCAGAGGCAATTATCAAGAGTATCAATAAATAGATGGAAGCTATACCCATAAGTATACCAAGCAACCTTATCGGTATTATTGCTATTGTGGTCTGTGTATTGATTGTTGCCTTTCTATCAAGTTCTGAGGCATCTCTGATCTCGGTGAATCGTATCAGGATGAAGCATCTTGCTGAAAATGGAGATAAAAAAGCGAAGATTGTCCAGTCCATACTCTCTGAACATGATCGCCTATTTGGAACAATTCTTTTAACAGAAAACTTCTTTATTATCCTTGCCACCTCCCTGGGTACAGCAATTTTATTGAATATCTTTGGTAAAGATGGCTGGTTAATAGCCTCACTCATGATGACCATATTGATTGTATTAATAGGCGAGATAACACCCAAGACCATTGCCCTGAGCCATTCAGAGCGGTACGCACTGCTTGTGGCAAGGCCCGTAAGATTCCTCATCACTATAACGAGCCCGATAGTATGGTTTTTTACAAGGCTGCCTGGCTGGCTTCTGAAGATAATGGGAGCCAAGATTCATCCCTCACCCTTTGTGACAGAGGAGGACATCAGGGCAATGATAGACCTGGGAGAGGAAACAGGCACGCTTCTTGAGGAAGAAAAGGAGATGTTACAGAAGGTCTTTGAGTTCGGAGATACCATTGCCTCTGAGGCAATGGTTCCACGTACTGAGATAGTTGCAATTCAAGACACAGCAACTGTTGCAGAGGCACTGCAGCTTGTCAAAGAGAAGGGCTTTTCACGTTATCCAGTTATACAGGAAAAGATGGACAATGTAGTGGGAATACTGTATATCAAAGACATTCTTATAAAAATGGCAGAGGAAAGGATCGCACCTGAAACACCTATTAAAAATTTTGTCAGAGAGGCCTATTTTATACCTGAAAATAAACCTATCAGTGAACTCCTTAATGAGATGCAGAAGAAGAAGTTCCAGATCGCCATTGTCATGGATGAATACGGAGGCACAGCAGGTTTAATAACCCTTGAGGATCTAATGGAAGAGATTGTTGGCAGTCTTCAGGACGAGTTTGAAAAGATACATGCAGAAAAGGATGTGGAGGTTATTGATGAGCGAACCTTTATAGTATCTGGCACAACAAGCCTTGATGAAGTAAGCGATCTTGTAGGTGTAAGATTGGAAAGTCCTGATTTTCATACTATTGGTGGATTTGTCTTCGGACTGTTTGGCAGATTACCAAAAGAGGGAGAGCAGATCAGATATCATAATCTCAGATTCCTGATCCTCTCCATGGAACAGCGTAAGATATCAAAGATAAAGATAACCAAGCTTTAGGAGGAATAAAACAGTGAGAAGAAAGGTCTCAGTTATAGGTGCAGGTAATGTAGGAGCAACCCTTGCTCAATATATTATCATGGACGGCATTGCAGATGTAGTACTGTATGACATAGTGGAGGGCATGCCTCAGGGAAAGGCACTGGATATACTTGAGGCCACCCCGCTTTACAACGTAAGTTCACACATAGAGGGAGTAAATGATTTAGAAAAGATAAAGGGTTCAGATATAGTTGTCATCACAGCAGGTGCTGCACGTAAACCAGGGATGTCAAGGGATGATCTGTTAAATACCAATGCCTCTGTAGTCAGAGCTGTAAGTAAAGCAGTAAAGGAGTTCTGCGCTGACCCTGTAGTAATTGTGGTGACAAACCCCATGGATGTTATGGCACAACTCTGCTGGATTGAGACAGGCTTCCCTCCACATAGGGTCATGGGCATGGGAGGGATTCTTGATTCAGCTCGGTTCAGAACATTTGTTGCCGAGGCTACTGGTGTATCTGTAAAGGATGTAGAGGCACTTGTGCTTGGTGGTCATGGAGATCAGATGGTACCACTGCCACGATTCACTACTGTCAGGGGGGTTTCGATCATCCATCTCCTTTCTGAAGGCAAAATCAAGGCACTTATAGAAAGAACAAGGAATGGTGGTGCTGAAATAGTGTCGCTTCTAAAGACAGGCAGTGCCTATTATGCACCTGCTGCATCCACTTATCAGATGGTCAAATCCATATTACTTGATGAAAAAAGATTTCTTCCTGCTGCAGCCTATCTTGACGGACAATACGGTGTAAAGGGACTCTTCGTGGGAGTACCTGTTGTACTTGGTAAAGAAGGTATTGAAAGGATTGTTGAACTTTCACTTTCTGATGATGAGAAAGAGGGATTCTATAGATCTGTCGATGCTGTTAGGGCACTCGTTGAGAAACTTAGTTAAAAAGGAGGTTATCCATGGAACGTACGCTTTCTATCGTTAAACCAGATGGTGTCAAGAAAGGACTCATTGGTGAGGTTATCAGTCGTTTTGAAAAGGCAGGACTAAAGGTTGTGGCTCTTAAAATGATTAAGTTATCTAAAGAGCAGGCCATGGGGTTTTACATTGTTCACAAGGATAAACCCTTTTATAATAGTCTCACTGATTTTATGTCAGAGGGGCCAATAGTTGTTATGGTAATTGAAGGTAACGATGCGATATCAAAGGTCAGGGGAATAATGGGTGCAACAGATCCAAAAGAAGCAGCACCGGGTACCATAAGGGCTGACTTTGCCAATACTATTGAAAGAAACATAGTTCACGGTTCAGATTCAAAAGAGTCAGCTGATTTTGAAATAGGATATTTTTTCTCTTCCCTTGAAATAAATAGCTCTATCAACTAAAATATATGGCTAATATATTCTATTACC
>JALUSH010000010.1:2509-17862 GCA_027016675.1 Thermodesulfovibrio sp. | reverse complement strand
CCTTAACTGTAGGAGGAATAGTGGATGCCATCACAGGGGTTATAGAGTTCAATGAAGAGAATATCAAAAGGGATCTCAAGTCAATCTCATCATCCATGATTGATTATATAGATGGTATTGCAATGCTTGGAGATAATCGACTTGTCCAGATATTAAATTTTAATAAGATACTATCCTTTACTGACATAGCACTTCTTGAGGACAATGTTATTGAAGAAAAAGAAACAGAAGACGGCAAGGTGGTTGTTACAAAAAAGGTATCAGGAATTGGAGGGGAATATCTGGTGAAAGAAGTGAAAGATAAACTCCTTGAACAGGCTCAATCAAGGGGACATAAGGTTGAAGGATTAGAGGAAATAATGAAGGATATACAGAAGTTTCTTAATGCCCTTACCGAGGGTGACCTCGATGCTGCAGAGGCATCACTCCTTGAAATATCAAAGATTGGAGACAAGGAATTATTCTTTGAGGTCGGGAGAATAACAAGAAATCTCCATAATTCATTAACAGAGTTCAAGCATCTGATAGACCCACGATTAAAGAACATGACCCTTGAAGATATGCCAGAGGCAGCAGATAAACTCAAGTGGGTAATTACCAAGACAGAGGATGCTGCAGACAAGACCATTGGTATTATGGAAAAAAACCTTTCACTTCAAAGTGATATAATCAAACGTCTTGATGTCCTTGATGACCTTTTGAAAACATCTTCTGAAACTACAGACCAGCACAGAGAGGCAATGAGCTTCTTAAGACAATCCATTGAAGAGATGAATACTGATTTCATGGAGGTACTTCTTGCACAGGAATACCAGGATCTGACAGGTCAGATTATAAAAAAGGTTATATCCCTTGTTACAGAACTTGAAGCCCAGTTGATAAGGCTGGTAAAGGTCTTCGGCGTAAAGATTGAGTCTCCCGAAAAATCATCCCCTGCAGAAACAGGCTCTGAAGAGGGGGAACCTATTGATACCCTTTCATCCCAGAATGATGTTGATCAGCTTCTCAACGAGTTTGGTTTCTGAAATTCGAAATGCATAAATCATTTATAATTAATACATGGGCATATATATCCATGTACCATTCTGTATAAAAAAATGCAATTACTGTGATTTCTATTCAATAGGCTTTGACGAGGAATACAAGAACATCTTCCTTAGAACACTCTTAAAAGAGATAGATGCGTGCACATATAAAAAGAAGTGCCGTTCCATTTATCTGGGTGGAGGTACACCATCACTTCTAAGACCTGAAGAGATCCAGCTTATACTTGATACCCTTTACAGAAAATTCTCTTTTGAGGATACCATAGAGATCACCCTTGAAGCAAATCCAGGTATTCTTGATCTAAAAAGACTTAAGGATTACAGACTCGCAGGCATAAACAGATTAAGCCTTGGCATTCAATCTCTCAATGGGAATGAATTAAGGATACTGGGCAGAATCCACTCTCCTGAAGAGGCAATTAACACATTAAGGGCTGTTTCTCAGACCTTTGGGAACTTCTCTGTAGATCTGATCTACGGAATACCAGGTCAGAGCAGACAAACACTAAATCATACACTACAAACAATCTCAACCTTTGACATACCCCATGTTTCTTTATATGAACTGAGTTATCATGAAAATACTAAGCTCTATGATAGTATAAAAAAGGGCATTATAGAACCAGTTTCTGATGATGAAGTAGCAGGACTTTACCTGTATTGCTGCGATCTTCTTTGTAAGAAGAACTATCTTCACTATGAGATCTCTAACTTTTCTTTTGAAGGGTATCAATGTATTCACAACCTTAATTACTGGCTCAGAGGAGATTATATTGGGTTCGGGCCCTCTGCCCATTCCATGATTGATAATGTAAGGTTTTGTAATGTATCAGATATATCTGCCTATATTGAAAAAATAGAAAAGAACGGTACGGCATGTATACAAAAGACAATCCTTTCTGAGATGGACATAATAGAAGAGGAAATCATGCTTGGACTCAGAACATCCTATGGTATTGACAGAAGGAAATATTCATTTTCTCAGGATATCATCAATAGACTTGAAAGAGGTGGGTTTATCTTAACCCGTGCAGACCGTCTATCACTAACCCATAAGGGTATGTTGGTTTCTAACACTATTATCATAATGTTATTAAAGAAAAGGCTGGCTCATAATTGTTGTGAGCCAGCCTGAGGAGGGGGTTAGAGGAGATGTGGGGAGGCTACACTGAATTAACTATCTCACCTGCTATCTCATTAATGGACAGAATTTTGTCAGCCAGTCCTGCTTCTACTACAACCTTGGGCATTCCATAGACCACAGAGGTCTCTTCATCCTGTGCAATGGTTCTGCCGCCACCATGCTTTATTCTTTCCATTCCCTTTAATCCATCATTGCCCATACCTGTAAGAATTACACCCAGAACCCTTCCCGGAAATACCTCTGCTGCAGAGATCATCATTATATCAACAGAGGGTTTGTAAATACTGTCACCATTGTCTGAAAGGATTTTTATTCTTACATCAATTGCCTTCTTCCTGAAAATCTCCATATGTCCACCACCCGGTGCAATATAGACTGTCCCATTCATGAGCGGTTCCTCGTTCTCTGCCTCTTTAACTGTTATTTTGCTCAATTGATTGAGTCTCTCTGCAAAGGGGCCTGTAAAATTTCTTGGCATATGCTGTGAAACCAGTATCGGAACAGGGAACCCCTCTGGAAGAGAAGGTATTATATCCTGAAGTGCCCTGGGACCACCTGTAGAGCTTCCGATAGCCACGAGGCTGATCTTTCTCTGTCCTTCAAAGCTCTTTCTTATAACCACAGGACCACAAGATTGTCTTCTTCTCTTTGGTACTATCTTTCTTCTACCTATCGCTTTCAGTTTATTAATGAGATAATCCTTGATCTTTACAATATTTATTGAAAGGTCAGAGAGGTTTTTGGGAATAAAATCTATTGCACCTAATTCAAGGGCCTCAATTGTCTCTTTTGCTCCCTCTGTGGTAAGAGAACTCACCATTATTACAGGTACTGGAGACTTATCCATAATCACCTTAAGAGCCTCCAGACCGTTCATCCTTGGCATCTCTATATCAAGGGTAACAATGTCAGGTCTAAGAGAGATTACCTTGTCAATGGCCTCCACACCATCCCTGGCTGTACCCACAACCATAAATTCTGGATCAGAGGTGATCATTTTTGTAATGGCATTCCTCATGAATGCAGAGTCATCCACTACCAGAACACGTATCTTATTGTTTGTATTATACATAGGCTGCCTCAGACCTGGTTACAAATTGAAGCATCATTGCCACATCGATTATTAATACAACCCTTCCATCTCCAGTAATCGTAGCACCTGCAATTATGTTGGAGTCCCTGAAATTAATGAAATCACCCTCTACAGCCTTTATAACAACCTCCTCCTGTCCCTTGAGTCTGTCAACAACAATCCCAAACTTCTTATCCTCTGCGCTTACCACGACTGCATAATATCTATCTTTACTATCCGCAGAATAGATATTGAAAAGTCTCGCCAATCTCAGAATTGGCACAATCTCTCCCCTTAGCTGTATAACCTCCTGGGTATCGATTGTCTTTATTTCATCCTGACGGATTTTTACTGTTTCAAGCACAGAACCAAGGGGGATAGCATAGGTTTCTCCATGAACCTCAACCATCAGTGTCTGGATAATTGCAAGTGTTAAAGGAAGTCTGATGGTAAACCTTGTCCCCTTGTCCTCTTCTGTTACAATATCTATTGAACCATTTAATTTGGCCAGGTTTGTTTTAACAACATCCATTCCCACACCACGGCCTGAGATATCGCTAACCTGTTGTGCTGTTGAAAAACCTGGTAAAAATATATATTCAAGGGCATCTTTGTCTGAGACATTTTGCAACTGCTCTTCTGTTACAAGACCCTTCTCCAGGGCCTTTCTTTTTACTGCCTCCACATTTATACCCCTACCGTCATCCTCTATCTCTATAACTATGTTATTACCTTCCTGTGATGCTGAGAGCTTTATCACTCCTTTTTCTGGTTTTCCTTTTTCTATACGCACATCCCTTGATTCAATGCCATGATCAATTGCATTCCTTATGAGATGTACAAGCGGGTCAGCTATATTCTCTATTACAGACTTATCAACCTCTGTATCTTCGCCACTTATCAAAAGCTCCACATCCTTGTTACAGGACCGTGCAAGGTCTCTGACCATACGTGGGAATTTGTTAAACACCTTCTTCACAGGTTGCATTCTTGTCTTCATTACAGCCATCTGAAGATCAGATGTAATCAGATTCAGAAAGGCCATGGTTTCAGAAAGAGATGATACCTCCGGGTCATCTGTATACTTTGATTCAAGGTTGGAAGTAATCTTCATAAGTCTGTTTCTACCAAGTACAAGCTCACCCACAAGGTTTAAAACACTGTCAAGCCTTTCCACATCAACCCTTATAGTCTGCTCAACATGTATTGTCTCCTTGTGATTCGACTCCCTGCTCTGTGCCTCTGGTTCTGATATCTTTCCTTTATCAGGCTGGTGATTTATTGTTTGCCTGTCATTTTCTTCACTATGGGCCGGCTCCTCTGAAATTTCAGATACAGAAGTGGTGGCTATGTCCATCTCTTCTTTAATTTCTTCTTTTTCTACATTTTCTGATGGTAGATCACCTGAGTCTATGGCCTTTAATGTGGAGATTATCTCAGCAAGGTCTTCCTGCTTGTTATCCTGGGCTTTCACATGTTCCAGCAGTTTCTTTAACATGTCCACAGCCTGTAGAACCACATCCATGATCTCAGGAGTTGCCTCCATAATACCATCTGGCAACTTCTTCAGGACATTCTCTGTGGCATGAGTGAGTTCCACAATCTGATTAAACCCCAAAAATCCAGCAGCACCTTTTATAGTATGGACACTCCTGAATATTTCATTCAGAAGTGACTGATTGGATCTGTCTTTCTCCAGTTCCACAAATTTCTCATCCAGTGCATCAAGAATCTCCTGTGTTTCAATGATAAAATCCTCGATAATCTCTCTCATCTCATCAGACATCACTACCTCCAGATAGTACTTTCAACGATTTATGTTTACAGCTTTAGTTTTTATATAGTTTCTGATAAATCTGCTCCATCTTCTGTTTCAGGGTCTCAGCAGTAAAGGGCTTTACAATATAGTTGTTTACACCTGCCTTAATTGCTGCTATTACTTTGTCCTTCTCTGCCTCAGCAGTCACCATAAGTACAGGCAGATGTTTTAGTTCTGCATCAGACCTTATGGCCTTTAGCATCTCAAGGCCATCCATATTGGGCATGTTCCAGTCTGACACGACAAAATCAAATTTTTTTGACCTCAATTTCTGCAGCGCCTCGGCACCATTCTCAGCCTCCTCAATGTTGTTGTAACCAAGCTGTTTGAGGACATTCTTCACTATCTTCCTCATCGTGGAGAAATCATCCACTACAAGGATGCGTGTATTGGGTTCAAACATTGAAATCACCTCCTTTTTGGAAGATCTCCTTAAGAAGCCTCCTTACTGTCTCGTTTATTTGTTCTGCTGTTACAGGTTTAACAAGATAGGCATCAGCACCTGCCTGAATCGCCCTCTCTTTTTCATCACTATCTGCCTCTGTTGTTACCATTAACACTGGTATATGACTATAATTGGGCTCTGTTTTCATGTTTCTTGTAAATTCAATTCCATCCATATAGGGCATGTTTAAATCTGTAAGAACAATATTGATCTCCACCTGGCCCAGTTTCTCCAGAGCCTCAAGACCGTTCTCAGCATATTCAACCTCATATCCTTTTGATTTTAGATACATACCAAGAAGTTTCCTTGTAATACTGTCATCATCAACCACAAGTATTCTCATTTCTAACCCCTTTTATACACCACTGTTTTATTAATTACCAGTGGCTTGAATGCCCTTGTAATATTGTGAAGGCTTTCTGAAGCACCCACAAACAGGTAACCTCCTGGTCTCAATGCGTCATACAACAAGGAAACAACCTTTTTCTTTGCCTTATCATCGAAGTAGATAAGCACATTGCGACAGAATATAATATCGTAGTTTCTGAATCTATTCATTTCAAATTCGTCTACAAGATTGACCTTTTGAAATCTCACCATCTTTTTTATTCTGTCGTCAAGATGATAGGAAACACCGTTTTCTTTAAAGTACTTTTTCAGATATGTACGGGGAACGTTTCTTACTGAATATGAGCTATATATGCCTCTCTTTGCTGTCTCAAGCACTGTTTCGTTCAAGTCAGTTCCTGTTATGTCAACATTAAAGGGATTTGTCATATTCATCTCTTTAAACAAAATAGATATTGTATATGGTTCCTCACCAGTGGAACATCCTGCAGACCAGATTCGGTATCTTTCACGGCCACTCTTTTTAATCTCAGGGACAATATGCTCAAAGAGTATGTCAAAATGCTGTGGTTCTCTAAAAAAATAGGTCTCATTTGTTGTAACAGCATCAAAAAACCTTTTAAGCTCTGCCTCTTCACCACTGTACTGGATGAAATATAAATACTCTTCATATCCTCTAAAGCCTCTTTCAAGTATCCTCCTCTGCAGCCTGTTTTCAAGAAGATATTTTTTAGAGTCACTAATATAAATCCCTGTCCTTTCATAGATAAAATCTCTGAGTTTTTTAAAAACAGTCTCATCAAGCCTCATCGCTTCCATGATAGATTTAATACCTCCTGAACACCCTCCCTAACCTCCTCTTCTGGATGATCAATTAACCTTTCCATATGCTCCCTCACATCATCTCGATCTAAATATCTCCCGAGGATCTTTACTGTTTCCATTACAACAGGCACATTCTCGTCGTCCAACATCTCTTTCAGTCTGTCAAGATGCTTCTCAGGAGCTACAGCACCAATACCTTTTACAGCATAGTATCTTACCCACATGTCCGTATCACCAAGCAGTCTTACAAAAAGCTCATCTCCATATCCTCCATCAATAAGGCTAAGCACAGATGCCCTTCTAATCTCTACATTGTCATCATATAGAAGTTCCTTTATTATGTTTAGATATTTTTCGTCAACTGCAAACATGCCAAGCCTTCTTATTGCCTCAATTCTTACCTCTATCTCCTCAGAACCAATAAGGCTAACAAGCACCTCTGGATTAGAGGTGAATCGTGCTATAAGTTTTTTTGTGTAGCCATCGTACCTATCCATATCCTTTAAAAATCTGCCCTCATCTAACCTGATCAGAGTGATAACAGCTTCTTCCTTTACATCCCTGTAAGGTTCTTTTTCCAATACATCCATAAGCGGTTCAAATACCCGTTCATCACCTATCGCACCGAGCGCCTTTATAGCAGCCCTTCTAACATGTCCATCCGCATCATCAATGGCTGTAATAATATCTTCATAGATATTATCAGGCTGAAGCCTTCCTATGGCCTTAATACCAGCCCTTCTGATGTCTCTGCTTTCTGACTTTAGTAGCTCCACAAGCACATCCACGGCATCTTTACAACCAAGTTCCCCAATTGCCTCTATGGCAATAACTTTTGCCCTGTATTTCAGATCATCCGTGTGGAGTGCCTCTATTAATGACTCGCAGGAACCTATACCTACCACAGCCTCCCTGATTATGGTTATCATGTCCTGTTGAAGTGGATCAAGCGGATCCATGGCACCACCACGCTCAAGGATATCCCTGATCGCATCCCCGGCTTTAATAAGCATAAGCCCCTTTAGCGCGTGAATCATATCATCCCTATCATCACTGCGTAGCATTTCCAAAAAAATATCCTTCAGGGATGTATCATCTGGAGTAAGCCCTATCTCAATAAGGCCTTTTATAATCAGCCTTTTCTCTGCCTCTCCTGCCTTCTTGAGATACTCTTTTAGAAACTCTATAGACTTCGGGTGTGGAATCCCTGATAGAGCCTCTACTGTGGCGTATCGTATTGCCTCAGAAGGAGAATCCACTAAAGGAATAAGTGCGTTAACAAAGTCAGGGTCTTTTAATTTACCTATGGAATCAATAGCACTGAAACAGACCCATTCATCATCCTGTAGTGCCTCAATAAGTTCATCCTTTAAATTGTGGCATCCTATCTCTCCAATGGCAGAGGCTGTTGCAGCCCTTACATTGGGGTTTGGATCTTTTATCAATTTTTTCAGATAAATACAACTCTCCTTGTCTTTCAGTTCAGAGACGAGATCTATACCAAACTTTCTTACATCGTCATCCTTATCATCTAACAGCTTTCTTATAATATCTATATTTCCTATTTCCTTGAGAATCAAAAGTGCAGTATTTCTGAGAAGGGCATGTTCTCTCAACAGAGGAAGCATCATGTAAGCGGTTACCTCTCCACCAATGTTTATTAAAGATCTCATTGCAGCATCAGAAACACCGGGGTCATCATCCTCAAGAGCCTTTATAAGTGGATACAGTGCCCGCTCATCTGCATTTTGAAGCTGTTCAGCTGCATATCTCCGCCTTTGAGGATCTGAAGATTCTAACTCTCTCAGAAGTCTATTTATCTCTTCTGTAACCATATTTCTATAATATTATCGACCATAATTATTAATTCTTTAATGTTTATTCTCTTTCTCAAGCTTTACCTTAATCAAAAGCAATGCCTTGGCATGAAGTTGCGAAACCCTTGATTCAGAGAGATTTAGAACCTTGCCTATTTCTTTAAAGGTCAACTCATCCCAGTAATAAAGTGCCAGTATTATCCGTTCTCTCTCGGGCAGTTCCTCAATAGCCTCTGCAAGTATCCTTTTCATATCAGCCTTTTCTGCTGATGCGAGTGGACTGTCAGCAGTCTCATCCATTATATGTTCATGGATATTGTAATCACCATTTCCACTGTCTACCCTGGACTCTATTTCATCTAAGCTCAGTGTTACTGCGCCACTTGCATCATTCATAAGTCTGAAAAGCTCCTCAAGCTCAATACCAAGATGCTCTGCCACCTCTTCCTCAGAAGGTGGACGGCCGAAGACCCTCTCCAGATGAGAAAAGGCATTCTTTAGTTCATTTATCTTTTTCTGAAGATGCTTTGGCGCCCATTCAGCAGACCTCAGTTCATCAAGCATTGCACCTTTAATCCTGTATTCAGCAAAGGTCTTCAATGTAGTACTTCGCGATGGATCAAACCTCTCAATAGCATCAAGCAATCCCATAACACCGACACTTATAAGGTCATCAATGGTAAGTTGCGGAGGCAGCCTCCATGCAAGCCTGTATGCTGTATATTTTATATAGGGAAGCATATCCTGGATGATCTGTTCCTTTTCTTCGGCTGTTATTGTCTGTTTATATCCCAACATTCTCACCTACTCCCAGAATATTACCAAAGAAAAACTGAATGCCTCCTTTGACAATCTTCTTATCATTGGTATGGTCAATCCTCTTAGCAAGATCAATAAATGCCCTCGAAGAGGGACTGTCCGGATATCTCAGTAGAACAGGATTTTGTATCTTTACTGCCCTTGGAATGGATAAATCATGAGGAATAAAACCCAGATAATCAATGGATAAATTAAGGAATCTTTCTGTTACAAGCTGAAGCCTTCTGAATACCTCTTTTGCCTCAGACTCACCAGATACATTGTTTATCAGTATTTTGAAATTCTTTTCCTGATACTTTGTATATAGTATCTTGATAAGGGCATACGAATCTGTCAAAGATGTGGGCTCAGGCGTTACCACTACTATAATTTCCTGAGCACCTAAGCAGAAAAAAGTGACATTTGTGGATATCCCTGCCCCTGTGTCTATAAGTATGTAGTCTATCCTTCCTGGCAGTGTCTCAAATTCTTCAAGTAACCTCAGTTTCTGTATCTCGTTGAGGTTTGTTAACTCTTCTATCCCTGAACTCGCAGGAACTATCAAAACACCATCAGGTCCCTTAATTATAATGTCCTTCAGTCTCTTGTCACCATTAATTACATGCTGGATATTGTATCTGGGACTAAGACCAAGAAGTACATCCATATTACATAGACCAAGATCTGCGTCAAAGATCATAACCTTCCTGCCCTGCCTCTGTAATGAAATCGCAAGATTTGCAACTATGTTTGTTTTGCCCACACCACCCTTGCCACTTGTTACAGTAATGGTTCTTAAATATCTTCTACTGTGACGACTCCTTCTCATTGATCCACTCCTTCATAGGATTTCATAGATGATTTCCTCTCGGTGTAACCCAAGATTATCCGTGCAAGACTCTTACTCTCTGGAAAGACAATATCCTGGGGTATCCGCTGTCCTGTTGTTATGTAAGCTATTGGCTTCTGATAAATCAGGGATAGATTGTATATACAGCCTTTGCTGACTGCTTCATCTAATTTTGTAAACCCCAGGCAGTCAATATCTATTTCCTTATAGTATTTATAGGAATCCATAAGGAACTCGTTGTCGCTTGAAGCACTCATAATCAGATGTGTCTCCAGAGGCAGGTCTGATTCACATAGTGTTTTTAGTTGATTCAGATACCTCTCATCTGAAGGATGCCTGCCTGCTGTATCAATGAAGATTCTGTCAACATCGGTGAATCTTTCCATTGTTTTCCTTATCTCTTCAATATCAATTGTCTTTACAAAAGGGATTCTTAATATCCTCGTGTATGCCTTGAGTTGTTCAGCACCTCCTATCTTATAGTTGTCAAGGCTTATAATTGCAATTCTTTCTCCCCTCTTGATAGCCTGTGATGCGAGCTTTATAACTGTAGACGTTTTGCCAGAGCCTGTTGGACCAAAAAGCATCACCAGCTTCTTGGAGCTTTTTATATCCATGGTGCTTATTTCACGAGACAGAACCTCGATCAAAGAATGAATATCGTCTGCCTTTTCACAGAGTCTTAAGGCAAATTCCTCTTTTATAGACACACCTGTAAGTATCTTTAACAAACTGTATTTTCTGTCAGGTATCCTCATCTGATAGCCATTTCTCTTCATGAGAATAAGTATGTCTCTTAGCTGTTCTATCTCTCTTCTGAGATGTCTGATTTCGTTATCGTCATGTTCTCTTACAGGCTGGGCTTTCTTCTTTTCCTCTCTTTCGTAATCAACCGCAGCTACTACCTCAACAAGATCTGAAGAAATCTGTTCTGAGGAAAGTATTATTGCCTCTTCACCAAAGGTTTTTTTAATCTCATTTAGTGCATCCGAGAAACTTGCTGCTCTGAATCTCTTAATTTTCATAATCCACCGTTCCCATGGAGAATAGTTTTGCATCAGAGGATATCTCATTACTTGAAATTACAACCACAGATGGCATAATCCGTTCCATTATCTTTCTCAAATGTCTCCTCACCTGTGGTGAGCAGACTATTATGGGCTGAATGGACTTGAGTCTCTCGTCATTAAGTATCTTCTCAAGTCCTTTCATCAACTTCTGGATCAGATGGGGTGAAATACTGGTGCCTTCCTCGATATTCTGAATGATTTCCCTTTCAAGTCTTGGGTCCAAAGTATAGATAGGAACAGTACCGTCTGGAAGGGTATACTGTTTTGTGATCACCCTTGCCAGTGATTGTCTTACATGCTCAGTTAATATCTCGGGGTCCTTGACATTCACTCCGTAATCAAGCAATGTCTCAAGGATTGTCACTATGTCCTTGATGGGCACTCGCTCTCTTAAAAGATTCTGTAAGACCCTCTGTACAGTACCAAGAGGTAGAACAGATGGAATCAGCTCCTCCACAATCTTAGGATATGCCCTGGAAACATTATCAAGAATATTCTGTACCTCAACCCTTGTCAGCACTTCCCATCCGTATTTTTTCAGTAGTTCTGTCATATGGGTTACAATTACTGTGGCAGGGTCAACCACTGTGAAGCCCTTTCTCTGGGCAAGTTCAACGATATTCTCATCTATCCAGTATGCCGTAAGGCCAAAGGCTGGCTCTTTTGTAGGAATCCCCTCAATAGGTTCATCCTTGCCACTGGAGGAAACAGCTAAGTATTTACCCACGATAACCTCTCCTCTGGCTATCTCCACACCTTTGATAAGGAAGCTGTATTCATGGGGGCGAAGCTGCAGATTATCCTTGATATGTACCGATGGAATAACAAAGCCCATTTCCTGTGCTATCTGTCTTCTCATTGATTTTATTTTTGCCAGCAACTGTCCTGAAGGTTCTTCTACAAGGGTAATCAGACCATAACCTATCTCAAGGCTAAGGGGATCGATCTCAAGATAAGACTCAATAGGGGGCTCCTCCATCTTCTCAGCAGGTTCCTCTACTACATCCAATTGTTCGGGCCTCTTTGCAAGGATAAATGCCACTGAACCAGCAGTCAGTGAAATGAGCAAAAAGGGTATGTGGGGAAGTCCTGGTACAAGGGCGAAGAGAAACAGAATGCCTGAGGCTGTGGAAAGAGCCTTTGGATTGACAAAGATCTGTTTTGTTACCTCCTGACCAAGGTCTGTCTCACTGCCAGCACGGCTGACTATAATTCCTGCAGATGTGGAAACAAGGAGTGCTGGTATCTGTGAAACCAGACCGTCTCCAATGGTCAATAACGTATAGGTCTGTGCAGCTTCTCCTATGGGTAGTCCTCTCTGCAGGATACCTATAAGCAACCCTCCCACAATATTAATGGCCGTAATTATAAGGCCAGCTATAGCATCGCCTCGAACAAATTTACTGGCACCATCCATAGCTCCATAAAAATCAGCTTCCCGTGCAATCTGCTCCCTTCTTCTCCTTGCCTCCTCATCATCGATCATTCCAGCATTAAGGTCAGCATCTATAGCCATCTGCTTTCCAGGCATTGCATCAAGGGTAAACCTTGCAGCCACTTCTGCAATTCTGCCAGCACCTTTTGTGATCACCACAAAGTTGATAATCACAAGAATGAGAAAGACAACAAAACCCACTGCATAGTTGCCACCAACAACAAAATTGCCAAAAGACTTTATGACCCTCCCTACAGCATCAGGGCCTTCATGACCACGAAGAAGTATAACCCGCGTGGTGGCAATATTCAATGAAAGTCTGTAAAGGGTTACTATAAGCAAAAGTGAGGGATAGACTGAGAAATCAAGGGGTTTACGAATATAAACCGAGGTAAGTAAAATCACAATTGATATGGAGATAGATACTGAAAGAAGTATATCAAGAAAGAATGAAGGCATTGGTAACAGCATGATAGCAAGCACCAGAACAACACTAACTGCAAAGGCTATATCGCTTCGCTGTTTAAGAACATCAACGTATTTCATGCCACCTCTCCTTTGAGTCTGTAGATATATGCAAGTATCTTTGCCACTGCACGATAAAGTTCCTCTGGAATTTCGGTATCTACATCAAGCCTGAATAATGCCCTTGCAAGGGGTTTATCCTCTACGATAGGAACTCCTGTTTTCTCAGCAAGTGCTTTTATCTTTTCTGCAATAAATCCCGCCCCCTTTGCTACCACCTTTGGAGCACCCTTCTGTCCTCTGTCATATTTAAGTGCTACAGCAAGATGTGTGGGGTTTGTGATTACCACTGTTGCCTTTGGTACCTCCTGCATCATTCTCTTTCTCGCCATTTCCCGCTGGACTGATCTTATACGTGCCTTGATATGGGGGTCACCCTCTGTTTCTTTGTATTCTTCCTTTATTTCTTCTCTCGTCATTCTGAGCGACCTTTCATGTCTCCATTTCTGGTTTATATAATCAAGAAATGAGACAATAAAGAAACAGATAAATACCACCTTCATGGTATACATAAGAGATGATATGAGAAATACACTCATTGTGGAGACATCCATAAAAATCATCTTAAACAACTCTGGTAGCAACCTTTTCATAAGGAGGTATATGAGAAGGGCACCTACAGAGAACTTCACCAGTCCTTTGATAATCTCCATTATGGCATGCCGTGAAAATATCCTTTTAATACCCTCTGCCGGGTTAAGCATGTTAAGATCAAGCTTGAAAGGTTTCCATACAAAGCCACCCTGCACCAGATTGCCGGTTATACCAAAAAACGCGGACAGTAAAAATATAGGAAGAAGCATCAACAGTGATCTTTCACCTAACTGCACCAGCCTTTCCAGAGGCGAGGTCTTGTCAGTTATAATAAAGCCTGTTTTAGTAATTACAAAAAGCTGTTGCACAAAAAATCCTCCCGTGAACATCAATGCAAGCAATACCCCTCCAAAGGAAAGCATCCCTGCAAGTTCCTTGCTTCTTGGAACCTGGCCTTCCTCACGTGCCTTCTGTCGTCTTCGCGCTGTTGGTCGTTCATTTCTTTCCTGATCATCTGCCATTTATCGTGCTCCTATAAGAATCAGATTATTTAGATAACCATTTATGTCAGCAAAATAGCCGCTTATAAATATCATGAAGAAAGGCAGCCCTATCATCAAAACAATATAGCCCAGAGCAAGATAGAGGGGATAGGCTACAAAGAATATATTAAACTGCGGTATCAGTTTATAAAGCGCACCAAGGAGAATGTTGTTCACCATCACAACGGCAATCACTGGAGCAGCTATTTTTATTGCAATCTCGAACACAAGTCCGCTCAGTTTTATCCCGGTTTTAATTATACCCGGAAGATCAACACCACCTATAGGAATCTCCTGAAAACTCTTCACCACTGCATAAATAAAATAGTGATGTCCATTCATGCTGAGAAACAGTATCACTGCCATAAATCCATAGAGCCTTGCAACCTCTGTAGACTGCCCTATCTCAGGATTAAACACCGTTGCCATTGAAAGACCCATTGTGGTTGCCACAACCTGTGCTCCGGAATCGATGGCATAAAAAATAAACCTTACAGCAAGGGCAATAACAAAGGAAAAGACAATCTCCTTCATCAGGACAACAAGTATCTCCTTTTCATCAAACTCTATATGTACAACGGGTGTTATAACAATTGAGATCGCAACAATTAGCCCAATTCTTAACTGCAGAGGTGTCGTCTTAGTTCCAAGAAACGGGAGAAACATGAGTATAAGACTCACTCTTGTAAGCACTGCAATAAATGTGATTATTTCATTGCCTGTTATCTCCATAACTCACCTTATATATGAAGGAATATTCAGTATCAATCTCCTCGTAAAATCGACTATAGTGGTTTCTATCCATGGAAGAGCCAGGAATATGCATAAAAAAACCGCTATAATCTTTGGAACAAAGGTAATGGTAAACTCCTGAATCTGTGTTATGGCCTGGAAAAAACTTATCACCACACCCACTAAAAGACTCACAAGCAACATGGGACCTGAAACCAGAAGCACGGTTTTGAAGACCTCTACTGAGATATCTCTTACAAGTTCTCCTGTCATTGAAAACTCCTTACCAGTGAACCAATAGTTAGATTCCATCCATCAACAAGTACAAATAAAAGTAACTTAAAGGGCAAC
>JALUSH010000010.1:0-2499 GCA_027016675.1 Thermodesulfovibrio sp. | reverse complement strand
AATCCTATCTCAAAGGCAGTTCTTAACTCGCTTATGGTAAAGGCCGGCACAACAACCCTGAGGGGAAGATCCTCTTTTGTCTTCACATTTTTGATCTTCGCAATATCTACAAAAAGTGCAAGGTCTTTCTCACGAGTCTGTCTTAACATGAAATCCTTAAAAGGTGGTGTGGCCTTTTGTAATGCCTCACCAAAGGTTATCTCTTCATTCAGATAGGGAGTTATGGCGTTGGCCTGCACATTATTTACCACAGGTGACATAACATAGAGGGTAAGAAACAGTGAAAGACCTATTATTACAGGTGTAGGGGGAATCTGTTGTCCACCAATAGCCTGCCTGAGGAAGGCAAGTACCACAACTATCCGTGTAAAGGATGTAAACATTACAAGGATAGCAGGTATAAAGGAAAGCAGGGTAAGAAGTATAAAAAGGTTTATAAGAGAATTATCAATATCTTTAAGGTCAAAACCATATGCAACTGATGGCAAAGCAATTAACGTTGTTATGAGCAGACCTATCTGGATTTTTTTATTCATGTTCCTGTATCCTGTTACGAAAAATCCAGTTCTTTCTAAAAAGATCTTTTAATGTCTTGATATGTTCTATGTTGTCTTTCATTGTCTTCAGATCCTGGTCAAACTCATCTTCCTGCATAGACTTCAACAGCTTAATGTCCGTTGGTGTAACTCCTATTAGAAGAATTTCCTTACCTGCCTTGATTACCGCAATACTACGTCTTGGTCCAAGGCTCAAGTATCCCAGCGTTTTCAACAATCCCATACCTGGTTGCTGTACCCTGTTCTGTATAAGCCGAGCAGCAACAACTATCAACAGGACAACAGCTATCAGTGAAAATCCTACTCTTAAGAACTCTCCACTCATTTCAACTGCCTCACTCTTTCTGCTGGACTTATAATATCTGTCAGTCTTACTCCGAACTTTTCATTTACCACCACTACCTCCCCCCTGGCAATGAGCTTATTATTAACAAGTATCTCCATGGGCTCACCAGCAAGCTTTTCCAGCTCAATAACAGAGCCCTGTCCAAGTTGAAGAAGCTCCTGAACAAGCATCCTTGTTCTGCCCAGTTCAACTGTTACCTCAAGTGGAATATCCAGCAGGAAGTCAATATCTCGTCCGCCTGAGTCTGTATGTTCATCATCTTTCAGTTCTTCAAAGGATGCCTCCTGGGTTGCATCTTCATCATTGTCCCTTACATCTTCTCTGGTTGCTGAATCTGCCATACCTTTACTCCTTTCTTACGGTAATATTTTTATTAATGGGCCTTGTGATTTTTACAGCCTGGCTTCCATTATGGACACCAGGAAGACAGTAGAACTTCGGAACCCCTTCCACATTCAGAATAAGTTCGTCTTTTACTGATCTACCAAAGGTGATAATATCGCCTTTCTTGAGCTTGAGAATGTCTCTAATGCTAATCTCTGCCCTGTCTATATCCACAGATAAGTTTACATATGTCTCCTTCAAAAGCTCCTTTATTCTGTTAAACCATCGGTTGTCCATACCCTCAGCATCTGAACTGATACCAGAATACAGTTTCTCTTTAATGGGCTCAATTGTAGCGTAAGGTATTCCAATATGTATCTTTCCTGTAAAGTCCTCCAGCTCTACATGTATCTCTATCTTTATAATTACATCCGTAGGCGTAAGGATTGTTACAAACTGGGGATTGGTTTCAGCACCTGCAAACTCGGTTTTTATTTCACATATTGCCTTCCAGGATTTTTCAAACTCCTCAAGACACATGTCAAGTATCTTACTTATTAATCTCTGTTCAACAGCTGTAAAATTCCTGCCCTCTGTCTTGACATGACTTGCCCTTGAACCACCAAAAAAGTACTCTACCATGGCAAAAACAAAGGGAGCTTCAAAGATCATGAGAGAGTGGCCTTTGAGCGGTCTCATCTTAAACATATTGATACTGGATGGAAGAGGAATATTCTTCATAAGTTCACCAAACTTTATTGTGTTTATTCCCTGCACTGAAACAGCTACAAATTTTTTAAGGAAATTAGACAGTCTCACCCTCATCAGCCAGGCAAACCTCTCATGTACACTCTCAAGCCCTGGCATCCGTCCTCTTATAATCCGTTCCTGACTTGTCAGATCATAAGAGGTTATATCCTGTGGTGGAGGTGCCTTGGGCTCTGTATCTACCTCGCCCTCTTCAACACCCTTCAGCAGGGCGTCAACCTCATCCTGTGAAAGAATATCGCTCATTGCATTACAAAATCTGTAAAATAAACATTTTTAAAGATATCCCTGCCAGTTGCTGAGTTGGCCCTCATTAACAGTTCATCCTTCAACTGGAATTTACCCTCGGGGGTGGAAATTGACTCAGCAGATTTACTACTTATAAGGGTAATTATTGCATCCCTTATCTGTGGAACACGTGCCTCAGCAAGTTTTTCATATCTTTTATCAACAAGTTCAAGCTTAAGTGTAACCTTTAAAAATCTACCCCTGTCTGAAAGATTG
>JALUSH010000009.1 GCA_027016675.1 Thermodesulfovibrio sp. | reverse complement strand
AATGCTCTCTCTTTATTTTATTTAGTGCATCCTTTCCACTCAGGGCGGTTTTTACAGTATATCCATCCATGGTGAGCAAAAACTTCAGTGCCCTGCAAATATCCTCTTCATCGTCAACAATCAGGATTGAATACTCTTCAGCCCTTTTCATAAGCCGGCAACCTTATAGTAAATGTTGTCCCCTCCTGAGGCCTGCTTTCCAGTTCTATTTTACCACCAAAGCTCTGCACAATACTATAGCTCACTGCAAGTCCAAGCCCGGTTCCACGGTCCTTTGTGGTAAAGAAGGGCTCGAAGACCCTGTCCCTTATTTCCTCTGGTATGCCAGGGCCTGTGTCTTTAAAGGCAATACATACCTGATTGTTTTCAGTCCATGCACTTATCAGAAGGCTCCCACCCTTTTCCATGGCATCTGCTGCATTCAGGATAAGATTTATGAATACCTGTATGAGCTGATTACCATCTGCGTAAATATAAGGTATAGTATCCTGTATTTCAAGTGTGATGTGGATGTTTTTCGTCCTTCTGTCAAACTTTACTAATTCTATTGTTGATTCGATTAACTCTTTAACGCTGTGTTCTTTTATATCGTCAGCCTTTGTTTTAGAAAAGCTCGACATCTGTCTGATGATGTGAGCTATCCTGTTTATATGCTTTGAGATGGTGTTAAGTGCATCTTTTGTAAAATCGTCAAACTTCATTCCCTTTAATATCTGCACATAGGATGAGATTGATGTAAGCGGGTTTCCAATCTCGTGAGCAACACCAGCCGACAGTCTTGCAAGGGCAGCTATTTTTTCTGATTGTATAAGCTGTTCTTCAGCCCTTTTGAGCTCGGTTATATCCTGTATCAGCAGCAACAGATTACAATGCCCATCAGGTGTTCTAAGGGGTGTTGCAGAAATCTGAAAATATCCCCTTTTCCGTCCAAAATCCAGTCTTGACACCTCCTGTATATGGTGATTATCCACAACTGCACTGCATACATGACCATATAAATCCTTGTTGCTGACAAAAAAGGAAAGGTCAAGTCCATTCAGATTTTCAGAGGATACCCATTCTTCAAGGACCCTGTTGTGCCAGATAAGGCGGTTTTTTTCATCGAATATGCATATGGCAGCGTTTATCGAACTTATAAGGGCGTGCAGTTTTTCTTTCTCGGTGGTAAGTTCTATAGTTCTCTCTACCACCAGATCCTCAAGCTCCTCTGCATGTCTTTTTATCTTTTCGGTGTACTTTGCCCTTTCTTCTGCCTTTACCCTCTCCCGGTTGATAGCTATCACTATAAGCGATATAATAACAGTTGCAAGAAATGTTGAAAGCACCAGAAAGGAATGAAATCTCATGCTTTTTTTAATGCTTTCGATTACTTCGGAATAGGGAATAGATACACAAACAATCCAGTCAGGTGCCTTTTGTTTCAATCTATAAAAGGCTATCAGCTTGTCTTCGCCGTAAGGGGTAATGTAGTTACTGAAACCGACATCATGGGTGCGGAGGATTTGATGCTCTGTTTTGAATGACCTGTGACACTTGAAACATGAAGGGTCTGCTTCAAAGATGTTCCTGCCTATCATCTCAGGCATAGTTGGATGATATATCAGGGTCCCCCCACTATCCATCATCCATGCATAGCCCCTTTTTCCTGACTTGATTGGTCTTAAAAATTTATAAGTAATGTCGTCAACACTAAGTCTAAGTAAAAGGTAACCAGAAGTCTGCCCTTTCTTATCTATAATCCTTTTAAAGTAGGTTACATACTGGTCGTCTGATACCATGGCATTTTTATTTCCTGTGTTTTTAAATGCTGCTATATCTCTCAGGTCAGCCTTTAAAGAGCCCTCATAGGTTTTATTGGAATACACGGGGCTGTTATGAATATCGGTGATTGTTAAATATACCCTGACCTTCCCGGACAGTTCCTTCAGGAAAAAGTTTATAAACTCCTTAAGAGCTTTGCTTTCAAGCCCTCTTATGCCGAGCAGGTTTGCAAGTGAGTCTGCTTCTTCCCTGATA
>JALUSH010000008.1 GCA_027016675.1 Thermodesulfovibrio sp. | reverse complement strand
GGCTGAGATGGATATCATGATGACCCACACCTATTATACCTACCATATACTCAAACACATCCATGAGTTTCCAAAGGTGGAGGAATGGGCAGGCTTTCACCATGAAAAGCTCAACGGAAAGGGATACCCCTTCAGAATAACTGGAGAAGAGATGTCTCTTGGCGCAAGGATAATGGCTGTTGCGGATATATTTACAGCACTTTCCGAGGACAGGCCCTACAGAAAGGGAATGGAGGAGGCCAGGATCAGGCAGATCATGCAGCAGATGGCAGGCAACAATGAGATAGACCCTGATATAACCGCCCTTCTGCTGGACAACTATGGCTGGTTCCATGAGGTTGTCATGTCCATTGAGGAGTTTTATTCAATAGCTGAGAAGCGGAAGAAAGAGATTAACAACACCATAATCAGTATAGCGCCCTGGGAGAAGCTCAGAAGCATCTACAACTGATGATCCCCCTCTTACTCATACCTTTACCAACCAAAAGCAGGGTATTGACAAGATCGGTTGAAATTATCTATTATTTAAAACTTTTGGTAGTCTGTTACTTACTGTTATATATATGTAACTTTATGTAACAGGGAAAGTAATCCCTGGAAAACACTTATAAGCGGGAGGGCCTATGTTAGCATTAGTAATTTCAGGTCTTATTGTAGGTATTGCTACGGGCTGGGTTCTGCAGCGTGGCCGATACTGTATGAACACCGCCTTCAGGGATGTTATCTTTATCAACGACTATAATCTCTTCAAGGCCTATATCCTGGGACTCATAATCGTGACCATTGGCGCCAATTTCCTTGAAGATATTGGACAGATTGAGGAGTTGCGACGCCAGGCATTTTTCCCCATTGCAAACATCCTTGGAGGGTACATCTTCGGTCTGGGCATTGTTCTGGCAGGTGGTTGTGGCAGTGGCATATGGTATAAGATTGGAGAAGGCCAGTTTAACGCATGGGTAACAATACTGGGTTTCATGATTGGCATCTTTGTTACAGTCAAGGGGATACTGAGACCAGTATATGATTATCTGACAGGCTTTCATATCTGGTGGACGTCTGAGGGTATAAAAATGCTCAATAATCAGCAACTGGACCAGCTATGGGATAGGGGGGTTGATGTCCAGCCGCTCACGCTTTACAACCTCATAGGGGTCAATAAATGGATAGTGATAGGGGTACTGGTCGTGATCGCCATTCCCTTCCTTATCCGGGGTGGGATACAGAAGCCACAGAAGGGTTATGCCTGGCCCCTGACCGGTGTGCTTCTTGGTATTGTTGTTACCATTGCATGGTGGGCCTCTGAGAAGTGGGGTGGTGGTGCAAGAGGAATCTCCTATACAGGGCCAACGAGGGAACTTTTCGCCACAATCATGACAGGTGCAAAGCCCACCTGGAGCGCCTTGCTGGTGCTGGGAACCCCAATAGGTGCACTTCTCAGTGCGGTGGGACTCAAGGAGTTCAAGCTGAAGGCACCAGGTGCCGAGGAGTTGCTCAGGGTCTTTGTAGGCGGCCTCGTCATGGGATTCGGGGCTGCCCTTGGAGGCGGTTGAAACTTTGGTCATGGGGTGACAGGAGTGTCAACCTTGGCAATCTCAAGCATAGTGGCTACAATATTTATTATCCTTGGAAACTGGACAATGGTTTACTTCCTCTTTATAAAGCCCATGAAGGACCTCTAATAGAACTTTATAAACTTAATGACTCTCTGGGATGGTTTACTTAAAAGGCCTGATGATCATCAGGCCTTTTTGTTATCTCCTGTAGAGGCCTCGCAGGACAAACAGCCTCTGCCTGGCGTATCTGCCAAGGTCTGAGTAGGGGGCAATTCGCACCTGCAAGGAATACTCCCTTATTGCAGCCCTTATATTTCCTGTGTTTTCATAACATATCCCCAGCAGTCCATGAACCTCGGGATGCTCCGGTGCTGCTGATGCAAATGCCCTGAGATGGGGTATTGCAGAGCTGTACCTGCCCAGGTAGAAATAGGACTTGCCAAGGCCGAAATGGGATGGAGCATGAT
>JALUSH010000007.1 GCA_027016675.1 Thermodesulfovibrio sp. | reverse complement strand
TAAAAGTTAAGAGTGCCATTGTGCCTCCTCAGGATAAAAAGATTTTCCAGTTAAAAAGGCCTATAAGTAATAACATTTAGTGGCAGGTAATGTCAAGTTGTAATTTTAAGGATATAAAAATTTTCAATAAATACAATTTTTTATTCCTATTTTATGGCCTCCCTGGTAAGGGTCTCTGCTACTGTAAACAAAGCCTTTTTTTCAACAGGATCACGGGATTCTATATAAAATCTCACCTTTGGCTCTGTACCAGAGGGTCTTATCATGAACCAGGAACCATCCTCAAGGATAAACTTAACACCATCAACAGTAATCTGGTCAACAATCTTTAATGACCTTCCACCAACATTGATAATACTGCCAGTAGAGTACTGCTCAGCAAGTGTCTGGATTTTCTTCCTCAATATCTCTCCTGCAAGGCTACGATCCACCTCTATACCAGAGCGGTCAGGATAATAATAGCCGTATCTCTCCATCAGTTCCGTGAGATAATCGCTGAGATTCTTGCCTGTTGTGGCCACCATTTCAATGGCAAGCAAAAACCCGAAGAGGGCATCTTTCTCAAGGGTATGGTTGCCAGCTGTGATGCCATCAGACTCTTCAAAGGCTACGATTGCCTTCTCCCTGGCATTGGGCAGCAGGAAGGTCCTGAAGTTTTTAAAACCAACCTTCGTCTCTCTCACGGGAATACCCTCTTTCAATGCTATGGCATTGACAAAATTACTTGTACCAACAGACTTCACCACAACACCTTCCACTCCCTTATATTTATGGAGGAAGTGCATTGCCATGGCACCAAAGTAGTTCATGGGAATCTGCATCCTGTGATCTGCAAATCTTATCCTGTCACCATCAGGGTCCATGATTACGCCAAGTCTGTACCTGGCATCAGCTTCCTTTAGCAATCTTACAACATTCTGCATATTCTTAGCAGAGGGTTCAGGTGCAACACCGCCAAAGAGATAATCATCCTCGGTTCTCAACAAAACAAGCTTCTGACCAATAAGCTCAACTGCATTTCTTATGAGTCTCTCAGGCCTTCCTCTGGTTGCGCCATGCACATGGTCAACCACTATATAACAGTCTTCACTTTCAAGAAAATCCTCGATTCTCTCAAGAGAAAGCACACCCTGCCTTTCAAGAAATTCCCTGTAAAGGGCTGTGGTATCTATATGTTCGTAATTTAAGCTCCCAGATGTAGCATCTGTTTTATAAAGAGACATAAGACTGTTTGCCTCTTGTTCGATTCTATTTGTAATCTCAGGACCTGCAGGACCACCATCAGCAGGGTTGAACTTAAGCCCTGAATAATTTGACGGGTTATGGGAGGGTGTAATATTGATGGAACAGCCTGCGTGGAGCATCTCTATGGATGCTGAAATCTCCGGTGTTGTGGTCTCACCAGCAAAATAGAGCTTTATACCTGCCCCTGAAAGCACCTCCATAACAGCTCTTGCAAACTGAGGCCCCAGAAATCTGTTGTCATGGCCGACAATAATACCACGCTTTTTAAGCTCGTTAAAATCCTTAAATCCCAGAGCCTTTTTTAGTTCTTCATCCTCGCTTTTCAGGACATTGAGTATGGCCTCTGCAACAACACTTACATTCCTGAACGTAAAATCCGTGCCTATCTCTCCACGCCAGCCTGATGTACCAAAGACAACCCTTGCAGGTGATTGGTTCTCTCTTGCAAACCGCTCGATCTCAACAAGGAGGTCCCTTCTCAGTTCCTTCTGAATGATCCTCCAGCACTCCTCAGCATTTCTGTATGTCATTATAATACCCTCCTTAAACTGTAGAGATTGGTTGAAAAAAATACTCAATATTTTAACATGGAGCATACAAACTTTTCAGGAAATGATAAGCTCCAGAGGGAGTCTTATTCACACAATAATCATGATTCCTGTTATGAAAAGCCCTATTGAAGCAGCAACAATCACTATCTGGACAACCCTGAGAACAACAGACCCTTTTATATATTCTATTGCTATTCCCCAGAGGCCATTGAATCCATGATAGAGGATTGACAGAAGAAAAAGTATATCAAACCCTTTCCAGTAGGGGCTGGAAAGCCTTGCTGTAACAGTCTCGTAATCAAGGGCATTGGTGCCGCTGTAATGCATTGTATAGAAATGGATTATAAGACCTATAAGCAGTATAACACCTGTTAATCTCTGCAAAAACCATAGTACTACGCCCTTCAAAACCCACCTCCCAGAATAGGCATACCTCCGGCAATAAAAAGTATAGCCCCTGCTGTGAATGCCACCCAGAAAAGCCTCTTCTGGAGCTTTGTGGGAACTCCAAATTCAAGAAGTGTAACCCTTACCCCGTTCAGTGCATGAGCAAGCACAAGACCAAGAAGCCCCACCTCACTGAGTTTTATCAGTGGATGGTTCATTAATGCCATCATCTCCCCGTATGATTCCGGGTCTTTCAGATTGCTCAGAACATAAAGATGTAAAAAGATATACAGGGTAAGGAGTATACCCGTTACCCTGTGAACAAGCCATGCCACTGAACCTGTATGCCACCTGTATCGCATTGGCTATCCCTTTATTATTTCTACTCCTTTAAAACCACCCTCCAGCTCAATCTTGAGGGACCTGAAGTTACCCTTTCCCTTTGTCCTGATTACAACCCTCCGGTATCCTTCTTTGATACCCTCATAGGTTGTAAGGATACTCTGAAGACCAAATCCATGTTTTCTTATTATATCGGTAACTTCTTTTATAGAACCAGGTCTGTCTTCAACAACAAGGCATATCCTGTGACCTCCGTGACGAATACCTGTTATATCCACAAGCACCCTGAAGATATCCCTGTCAGAGATGATCCCTATAAGGCCTCCCTTTTCCAACACAGGCAAAGAGCCTATATTTTCATCATGCATCAGCCGTGCAGCCTCCTCCACCGGGGTATCTGCTGTTGTGGTAAAGACCTTTTTCTTCATTATCTCCTTTACTCTTGTCTTTGCAAGAAGATAATGAAGCTCATAAACATCAAGGCTTGTGGCCTTTGAAGGTATGTACTCCTTGATATCTCTATCAGAGAGGATACCCACAACCCTGTCTTTCTTTACCACAGGAAGGTGTTTTATCCTTTTTTCCTTCATAAGAGCTGCAGCGTCAGAAACAGGATCGTCAGGTGAAACCGTATAAACCCTTTTTGTCATCCAGTCTTTTACATACATGTTACACCTCCATTAATTTGCCAATCCACATAAAGCCGTCGGTAAATAGCAGGACCCAAACATAATTTTATTAAACACCCAGATAGGCTGTCTTCACATGCTCATTACCAAGCATATCCTTCCCGGTCCCCTCAAGCACTATGCGACCGTTCTCAAGTACATAGGCCCTGTCTGCTATTGAAAGGGTCTGTTTCACATTCTGCTCCACTATGAGAACAGTGGTGCCCTCTTCTCGGATCTTTTTTATTACATTGAATATCTCCTTGACAAGAATGGGCGCCAGTCCGAGAGAGGGCTCATCAAACATCATAAGCCGGGGCCTTGCCATGAGCCCCCTTCCAATGGCAAGCATCTGCTGTTCACCACCGCTGAGGGTACCTGCAATCTGATACCTTCGCTCTTTCAGCCTTGGAAAGAGTTCAAAGACCATCTCCTTTGACTCCGCCCTCTTGTGCCTTGACTCACCCTTCAGTGAACCCATGTCAAGGTTTTCCTCCACGGTCATTTCTGTAAAGAGCCTCCTTCCCTCAGGCACATGTACTATTCCAAGCTCCACCAGTCTGAAAGGTTTTATCTCGTGAATCCTGTGACCATCAAAGATTATCTCTCCAGGATTCGGTCTCAAAAGTCCTGATATGGTCTTCAGGATGGTGGACTTTCCTGCTCCATTTGCCCCGATCAGACAGACAATCTCTCCTTTCTTAACATTAAAGGATACACCCCAGATGACCTGAAGGTCTCCATAAAAGACATTTATATTCTTTACTTCAAGCACTCGCTGCCTCTCCAAGGTATGCCTCTATTACAAGAGGGTTGTTGCCAACCTCTTCAGGTGTTCCCTCTGCAATCTTCTCTCCGTAATTAAGCACCACAATACGGTCAGAGATTGACATGATCACCTTCATATGATGTTCAATTATGAGAATCGTGATCCCGCTCTCCCTAATCTTCTTTATTATTTCAATTGACCTGTCCAGTTCGGCGGGATTTAGTCCAGCAAAGGATTCATCAAGCAGCAGCATTTCAGGTTCAGTTGCAAGGGCCCTTGCAATCTCAAGCCTCTTTCGCATTCCAAGAGGAAGTCCCTTTGAAAGCTTGTCTCTTTCCTCATATAAATCTGTAAAGTGCAGTATATCTATTGCCTTACTTACTGCCTCTTTCTTGGATTTTGCCCTTAGATAGGCTGATGCCACAACATTATCAAGCACAGTCATCCGCTGGAGTGGCTTTACTACCTGAAATGTTCTGGCAATGCCGAGTCTGCATATCTGGTGTGGTTTCAGGCCAGAAATCCTCTTTCCTTTAAAAAACACATCACCTTTTGATGGCTTATAAAATCCATTTATTACATTGAAAAGGGTTGTTTTCCCTGCACCATTGGGGCCTATAAGACCAACTATTTCACCCTGATTGACCTGAAAACTCACATCCATCACTGCAGCAAGTCCGCCGAAGAACCTCGATACATTCTTTATTTCAAGTAGTGGTGTCAAGCTTCCTCCTCATGCCCAGGGCTTTCTTTATCTTTGAAAAGTCACCAACAATCCCGTTGGGTAAAAAGATGATAATCAGAATGAGCAATATGCCAAAGAGTGTCTGGTGTGCTGTACCAATCCTTGGCAAGGACCTTATCCATTCAGCAAGCAATACCATGATACCTGCCCCCACGGCAGGTCCCCAGTATGTAGCAACACCTCCCACCATCACAATCATGATGGTGATTATGGAGATATCATGAAGTGCAAATACCACCTCAGGGTCAATATAGCCCATATAGTTGGTATAAAAGGCACCTGCAAGGCCTGTAAGCACAGCACTTATAACAAGGGCTATCGTCTTGTAGAGTGTTGTATTGATGCCAAGGGATTCTGCTGCATCCTGGTCTTCACGTATTGCAACAAAATAATACCCCAGCTTTGACTCAATAATCTTCTTCACCACCAGATAAGACAGCACTGCGATGGCAAGGATAATGTAGTAGTACCATATCTTCTCCACCCAGGTCCTCTCTTTGATCAGGATCCCAAGGGTGCCCTGGGTAAAGTTCCTCAGGTTTTCCGCAGTAACCCTCAGAACCTCTCCCATTGCAAGTGTGGCAAGGGCAAAGAAAGGACCCCGAAGTCTGAGACAGATGAAGCCTATTATCACACCCTCCACTGCCACCACCAACACACTCAATGGCAAACCCCACCAGGCAGACACACCCAGCTTGGAGTAGATGATTCCCGCAGTATAGGCACCTACACCGAAAAATGCAGCATGGCCAAATGAAACCTGGCCGCAATAACCACCAAGGAGGTTCCAGGCCATCCCGATAACCGCCCACATTATCATGAGTATTATTATATGCATCATGTAGGTACTGAGCCCCAAAAAGGGCAACAGTGCAAGTACAAGCAATATTACATAAGGGGCGTATCTCTTCATTTGCCGAGCCTCTGTCTTCTCAGAATTGATGCCACACCACCAGGCATGAATATCAATGCTGCCACAAAAATGAGAAACCTTCCCACTGGTGCCCAGCCCATACCCACATAGGTAGCTGTCATGGATTCGAAAATACCAAGTATAAGACCACCGATTATGGCACCTATTGTGGAACCCAACCCACCAAGGATGGTTATAACAAATGCAATAAGGGTAAATCTTCCACCAAGGGCAGGGTAAATATAGTATAAGGGAATAAAGAGACAGCCTGCTGCTCCAACCAGGGCTGCACCAAGCCCGAAGGTGACAAGCCTCATCCGCTCCACATTAACACCCATAAGCATTGCGGCCTCAATGTCCTGCGCTGTTGCACGTATGGATTTGCCTGTATCGGTCTTTGTCAGGAAGAACCACAGTGCCATGGTTATTAAAACAGAAAAGATAAAGGAAACTGTCCATGGAACTGAAAGGGAAAGCTCTATGGGAGAGTTTCTCCAGTAGTCGCTCAGATACCAGGCATCAGAGGCATAGCCCACAGGCGTGGATCGATAATCAGATGTAAAAAACAGGGTTGCCAGATTGGCAAGCACCATTGCAATGCCCACTGTGAGAATAACCTGATTCTCGGGCAGTATGGATTCCACCCTCAGAACAGGATTGATCAGAAACTTCTGTATGGCCATACCAAAGAAAAACATCACCGGTGCCACTATAAATACGGATAAGTAGGGATCAATATGAAAGAGGACAAAAAGCCAGTAGGCCATGTACATGGCCACCATCATCAACTCACCATGGGCAAGATTGATGATCTTCATAACACCCATTATCAGGGTCATCCCTATACCTATGAGAGCATAGAGACCACCAAGCAGAAGGCCTGAAATAAGAGTCTGAAGAAAAATCTCTAAAGCTACTGAATCCACAACTCTGACTCCTTATCTAAAATCCAAATCTAGCTGATTGACCCCACGTCTGTCCAAATAAAATACTAATAAGGCAGGGTACCTCATAAAAATAATGCAATCCACAGGATTAGTCTCTGTTCGTACTTTTATTGAAAGACAGAGCAAAATCAAATCAGGTTTCAATTGATAAGGGGTAGAGGTGGTGAAGAAAACCA
>JALUSH010000006.1 GCA_027016675.1 Thermodesulfovibrio sp. | reverse complement strand
ATTTTGAAGCCTGCACGAATTGACATGAACACAAAAATCATAGTAATCTATTAATCTGTATTTTATCGGGCCGCTAGCTCAGTCGGCAGAGCACCGCCCTTTTAAGGCGGGTGTGCGGGGTTCGAATCCCCGGCGGCTCACCAGCGTCCCCATCGTCTAGCCAGGCCTAGGACACCGCCCTTTCAAGGCGGTAACACGGGTTCGAATCCCGTTGGGGACGCCAAAATTATTCTGATTCACTTATGGCCTCAGATGGTCGGGTTTTAGTGGTGGTAATACCTCCGGAAATAATAAACTTCATCACATCGCTGCTGTCTGCGTTTAGTGGCGTTATGTCTTCCTGAGGGACAATAAGGAGATTGCCTGCAAAATTGTACGACTGCGGGAGATACACGGCAACCTTGTCTGTGATACCAAGGTTTTTTAAATCACTCTGGGTAATGAAGCCCAGCATATAGATATCGCTGTCTTTTAAAAGCCTCACCATTACTGGCCTGTTGAACCCCTTCTTCTCTCCTACAAAGGCATTGATAAGGTCTTTAAGAGATGTGTATATCATTTTAACCAGAGGAAGACGGGTGAATATGGTATCAATCAGATTAACAAACCAGCGCGTGAGAAAGTTAGAGGCGAGCACACCTATCAGGGTAATAATTGTAAAGGTCATTATTATACCGAGCCCTGGGAAGCCAAATCCAAAAAGACTGTCTATCTTGATAAAAACAATATATACTACATAGATAGTAGCTACCACAGGTATGGTGATGAGCAGTCCTTTGAGAAAGTATCTTGTTAATGTCTTCATTGCAATACCCTCCTTTTTCATTAATTTATGATAAAAGCGTTAATCCAGGATGAAGTGTTCTGGAAAGGCTCTTAAATAGTAGTGATCTTCTGTATAGGAGATATTATACTTCCTGGCAAAGTGGTTAATCAATGTGACAGGTACTATGAGGGGAACCCTGCCTCTTTTATAATCCTCAAGGCTCTCCTGCAATTCAGCTGCTTCATCTACAGAAAGTGCCTGCCTGAGATGCCTCAAGATATATTGAAGTACAGCATAGTTCTTTTTCATGGTGCTTCTTAATTTTAGTGTTTCCATTAAGAGGAGGAAGTATTTATTAATAAGCTTCTTATGAGATAAATCTGTGCTGCTTAGAAGGGTTTCCATCTCTCTCAGTCGCTGCGGGCTGTGTGCCATGAGAAGAAGTTTATGCCTCTCGTGAAATTTGACAAGAGCGGTTTTTTTGTTGCTCTTTTTAACCATATCCTTCCATCTTTTATAAACCAATACCCTCAGAAAAAAGCTTTTTCTGAGAGCAGGATTATGCAATCGCTGATCATCCTCTACCGGGATCTCAGGAAATCTTCTGGCAAAGGCACTTGCAAAGAGACCCTGCCCCATTCTGACCCGACCATCAGGCTCTTTGATCTTAACCTTCATTAATCCAGAACTGGGAGAGCGGCTCTTAAAGACAAATCCACAGAGGTCTTCCTTTTGCAGTTCCCGTAGCTTCTTTTTAATCCAGCGATTCATTAAATCTGTGTAATCCACTCCTGTATATTTTGTTATCAATCTGGGGCTTTCAGGACTTCCAATGAGATGCATGGGTTCCCTGGGAACAGGTAGTCCGCACTCTACCTCAGGACAGACCGGTATCCACTGAAAATACCTCCCTAATGTATATTTCAGGTAGTGGTCAAGGCTGTGTTTGCCGTCATAACGAACCTTTTCTCCAAGTAAACAGGCACTTATCCCTATTTTTATCTTATCACTCAAGTTTCGTTAAAGTCCCTTACAGATCTAAACACAATAGTTATAGCACTGGAAGATACCTTTCTATCTCATAGGGAAACACCTGAACCCTGTATTCGTCCCACTCGATCTTTTTGCTTATGATCAGCTCATGAAATACATGCTCACCAAGTGTCTCTTTTAATAACTCACTTTCTTCAGCATATTCTATGGCCTCAATCAGACTGCCAGGAAGCTGGTCAATACCCTTTTTCTTTCTTTCCTCCTCTGGCAGATGATAGACATCCATCTCCAGGGGGTCGGGCAGTTCATAGCCTTCTTCTATTCCTTTAAGCCCTGCATTGAGCATGCATGCAAAGGCAAGATAGGGGTTACAGGCAGGGTCAGGAGATCTCAACTCAATCCGTGTAGCCTTTTCCTTTCCAGGCTTATAAAGAGGTACCCGCACTAATGATGATCTGTTTCTTCGTGCCCAGCAGATGTATACAGGTGCTTCATATCCAGGGACAAGCCTTTTGTAAGAGTTTACCCATTGATTTAAGACAAGGGTTATTTCTTTAATATGAGTTAAAATGCCTGCTATATATTTTTTTGCCACATCTGAAAGATAAAAACGGTCATTGGGGTCAAAGAAGGCATTTTCATCACCTTTAAAGAGAGACTGGTGGGTATGCATGCCACTGCCGTTTTGTCCGAAGATGGGTTTGGGCATAAAGGTGGCATATACCCCGTGCTTTCGGGCTATCTCCTTTACTGTTGCTCGATAGGTCATCACTGTGTCTGCCATTGTAAGTGCATCTGCGTATCTTAAATCGATTTCGTGTTGTGAGTGAGCAACTTCATGATGAGAGTATTCCACCCGAATCCCCATCTCTTCAAGGGCAAGAATGGTATCTCTACGGAGGTCTTCAGCTGCATCAGGGGAGTGGTCGAAATATCCACCTTCATCAAGGGTTTCTGTATGTTTGTCATCGCGGAAATAGAAATACTCCAGTTCCGGGCCCAAGTAGAATGTATAGCCCTGGGCCTGCGCCTTTTCTATATTTCGTTTTAATACATACCTGGGGTCTCCCTTGTAGGGTGTTCCATCAGGTTCGTATATATCAGCAAACATCCTGCCCACTGACTTTTCTCTTGGACGCCATGGCAGCAGTGTAAAGGTTGTGGGATCAGGGCGCGCTATCATGTCACTTTCATCAATTCGGGCAAACCCCCTTATGGATGAGCCATCAAATCCCATACCCTCTTCAAAGGCATAGTCCAGTTCCTCTACTGGCAGGGCAAAGCTTTTAAGTGTGCCGTGTATATCTGAAAACCATAATCTTACAAATTTAACATTGTGCTCTTTTACAAGCTCCAGGACATCCTTTTTGTCTCTTGGTTTTTCCATGGATTCCTCCTTTGGTTGCAATGATTATAAGACAATTATACCCAAATGCTATATAAAAAATGGGAGAAGTTGAAAACCCTTTTTGTTACTCATAACTCTGCCCTGGTTGTTATGTATCAGTAATGGTCAAGACTTTTTCCCGATTTTTAACAACCTCATCAAAAAGTGCATCAGCAGTCTCGAAGCCCAGTGCCCTGGCAATCAACCCGGCTACAGAGGTATCTTTTTGAAGATTCTTCTCATCATTAAGTCGAAGAAGCGTTTCCACCTTTCGGAGCAATGTATAGGCATTCAAAAGCACTTCAGTCTCATGCTTGCTGATAATTCCCGCATTCCGAAGACGTTTTATTGCATAGAGGGTATTCTGTATAACAGGTAGATTTTGCTTTTTTAATGCCTTTGCCTGTAGATACTGGGTGTAGAACTCTATCTCTTCCAGGCTACCAGGGCCAAACTTTATGTCAAGCTCTTCTTTACCTTCGTGAGATACTGCCTGAATAATACGTCTTCTCATCTCGGCTATGGAGGTCTGGTTTATTTCATCTGCACGCTGCCTTATTACTGTGTTAACCATCTCTGAAAATGCCTTGCGGAGAGGGATAGTACCCCTTAAGGGTCGGGATTTTAAGAGGGCCTGTATCTCCCATGGTTGTGCATGATGGAGATAATAGTTTCTGTAACCCTTTAAAGTTTTAATAAGGGTTCCCTTGGAGCCATCAGGTCGTAATCGCATATCAACTTCATAAAGTGTTCCCCTATCAGTGTATGTGGTAAGGTCTTTGATGATCCTTTCAGCATGGGTAATGCCCCTATCAGTATTGGAAACAAATATAAGGTCAAGGTCAGAACCATAGGTCATCTCCCTGCCCCCAAGCTTACCCATGCCTACGATGAGGGTATTGAAAAGAGGGTCATGTCTGGTGGCAATCTCATCAATAACGGCTTCAGCAATATGGGAGAGGTTGCGTAACAAATCATCTATACGGAGGATATTCATCATATAGAAGAGGCCAACTCTGAATTCTTCGAATTTCTTGAAATCCACAAGGTGTTCATGAAAGCCATCTATGCTTGATGTGAAGCGATGAATCTGTGCCTTAAGATGTTTCAGGGATTTTCTTATAACAGCCTCTTCTAACAGGAGGTCCATATAAAGGGAGTCACTTAAGAAAAGGCGTGTCAGATATTTACAGGTGGAAAATATCTTTACCACTCCGGAGATGAATTGTTTTTGATCCAGGAACCAGTGAATATAAAGCCTGTTATTCCCAAAGGTAGTAAAGAACTCCTCAATGCCCTGAAGCGCCCTGTCCGGGTCATGGCTCCTGAAGGCTTCGTCAAGAAACAGGGGTATGAGTTCCCGTAACTTTGCCCTTTCATAAGGGGTCCTGAAAAGACTCATCTTCTCATGTAGTCTTCTCAGTGCTCTCACACCTGCCTCAGATGATTTAAGTCCTCTGAAGACAAGATATTCCTTAAGCTCCTCCTCTGAAAGAGACCCTTCTATTATGGAGAGTATCTCTCCCCTGATGTCCTCTTCTGTGCCCAGGAGGGAATGATACATGGTTCTGACCTGCTGGCGACGAATCTTCAGGTCACTTAAGAAACTGTTAGAATCCTTAAATCCTAATTTTTTAGCCAGTGCCCTTAGTTCCTCCGGATCCCTTGGAAGGGAATGGGTCTGCAGGTCCTCTTTCATCTGGAGATAATGCTCAATCCGTCGCAGATGAAGATAATTGTCCCATAGCAGTGAAAGATCATCTGATGGTATAATTTTAAGCCAGCGCAGGCTCTGAAGGGCATTAAAAAGACGATGGGTTCTAAGTTGCTTGTACTCTGCACCATATATCAACTGCAGGGTATGTATAAAAAACTCTATCTCCCTGATCCCTCCATATCCTCTTTTGATATCATCCTTTGAAAAGCTGGAGTCGATCCTTTTTTTCATATTCCGTATCTCTTCTATCTCTGAATACTCAAGGCTCTTCCAGACAAAGGGATCTATTATTTCCCTGAATCTCTCGGAAGTAGAGTCAGAACCAGCTACTGGCCGGGCCCTTATCAGAACCATCCTTTCCCAGGTTCTGCCCCAGGTCTGATAATAGTCCATACAGGCATTTAATGAATATGCGAGTGCACCTCGTTGACCCTGGGGTCTGAGCCTGAAATCCAACCTGTAGCAGATTCCCTCCTCTGTCTGAGAGGTGAGCAATCGACTCAGGGTTTCAAGAACCCTGGAATAAAACTCCTGATTGCTTATACGATTATATCTGATCCCTGAAGGATTCAGGATGCCTGATGTGAGAGCTGTGGGGTCAGCATCGTATATACCCAGAATGTCTATATCAGAGCTATAGTTGAGTTCATATCCACCTAACTTCCCCAGGGCAACAATTGCAATATTGTTTGATGGAGAAGGGTCTCCAAAACGTTGTTGGCAAACCTGGAAGGCATATTGGAGGGACAACTGGAGAACAACCTCGGCAAGATTGCTTAACTCTTCCATGGATTCAAAAAAATCAACCTTTTTCAGGATGTCGCGAAGGGTTATTTTCAGCAGCACATCCTTTTTGAATTTACGGAGGGCATTCATCAGGCTATCTTCATCAGAAAAGTGAACGTTCTGGGAGATAGCCTCTGCCTCCTTTTTGATTCGTTCTTTAGTCAGTGATTTATCAATGCTGCTGAAGGCCTCCATTAGTGGTCTGGAATTCTTGATCACATAATTGGAAAGAAACTGGCTGTATGAAAACAGTATCGCCATCTCCTCAAGGAAGGGTATGAACTCCTCTGCATTTTCTGCTGAGGTGAAAAATCTTTCCAGGTTTCTCTGTGCCCGCTGCGGGTCAGGAGTGGAAAGGGATGCCTTTTGTATTTTTTTTTCAAGACCGTTTAGTTTCATTTTGTTATATTATATCAGTCCTTGAGGACAGAATGTTGGCAATATATAAGAAACAGATCTATATCTGTTATAATGGATAATTATGAGGATTTAAAGGAGGGTCTATGAAAGAGATAAAAAGGATAGGTATAATTACATGTGGTGGTGACTGTGGTGGGCTGAATGCCGTGGTGAAGTCTGTTACACAGACAGCCTTCAGTCTTGGCATTGAGACAATGGTAATTCCCAATGGTTATGCCGGTCTGTATAATCTTATAGACCTTGAAAGACCAACCTTTCTGACACCACAGAGGGTTGACCTCATAGATGCAAATCTTGCTGGTTCTGAGGCAGGCCATTCAAGGGTAAAGATATCAAAGATACAGGACCCTGACAAATACAACCGGATTAAGGCAGGCCTTACCAAGTATGCCATAGATGGGCTTATTATAAGTGGTGGTGATGATACAGGTTCTGTAATGGTGGAGCTTGCTGAGGAAGGTATCCGTTGTGTCCATGTACCAAAGACCATGGACCTTGACCTGCAGCCTTACAGTGTTGGAGGTGATTCATCACTGAACAGAATAGCCCAGTTTACAGAGGAGTTGAAGACCACAGGGCTCAGTCACAACAGGATTATGATTGTGGAGGTCTTTGGTAGATATGTGGGGCATACAGCTCTGCGCGGTGGCATTGGTGCTGAAGCAGACTGTATTCTCATACCAGAGATACCTGTTGATTTTGATGTGGTATACAGGCACATGAAGGAGCGGTATATGTTCAGGGTGGAAAGAAGCGATGTAAATGCAGGCACTTATACTATAGTGGTGTCAGAGGGCATAAAGGATGCAAGGGGAGAGCATATATATGATGAGTCAGCAGGAGTGGATGCCTTCGGACATAAGAAACTGACAGGTGCTGGAAGATATGTAAGAAGAGAGCTTGAGAAAAGGATGAATGACGACCCTGAGATGAAAGAGTTCATGAAGAAAAAGGGGCTTTTTGTGCCTGGAGTATATGAACTGCCTGAGATAAGAGAGGTGGTGCCAAGCCATCTTGTTCGCTCAGGACACAGCTCGGTTTATGATGTGAACTTTGGTAAAGAGGCAGGGGCAGCAGCAGTAAGGCTTCTTGCACGGGGTATCCACGGGGTAACAGTGGTGAAGGTCAGGGGCAGGAGAATCTATTATATGCCCACAAAGGATGCCATAAAACAGCGTACAGTGGACCTTAACATCGTCTCCTTATTTGAACAACAGGGGATATGTTTTGGAAGAGAGCCAGTACCCTATGAACCAGACTTTGTGGAAATCCATCCACCTGTGGAACGGCACCTTTAACCTAATCCCAGTTCCGACTGTAACTATAAGGAAGAACTGCTATGAATTTTATCGCTGGATTTGGGAAAAGTTAAGAACATGCAATTATTATGCATTTTCGGGAATAAAGGAATTTCTGTAGCGACCTATTCAATGCTGTTGTAGCCAGCTACTTCCTTTCTGTACTAAGGGTCTTCAGCACCTTCACGCCAAGAGGAGTGATACCATAACCTTTTCTCTGGTTGCTTGTGATAAGATTCATTGCCTTCAGTTTCTTCATGTTCTTTCTTATCTGGTCAGCAGGTATCTTCAGCCTTTTTTCAAGGTCCTTTGAAGGGATAAAGCCCTGCTCTCTAAGGAGTTTCAGGGTCTTTATAATCCATGGCTTCGCATTCTTCTGATCAGCAATTATAAGCTTCTCCTTGAGGTCATATAGTTCAGAATCCTTAACATTACCCATTGCCTTTTTGTAATTCTCGATATCCTCTCCAATATACTCAAACTCTATCCTCACTGCCCTGTCCCTATCAATATCAAGCTTTCTTTCAGCAAAATATTCCAGATCCTCTTTAAAGGTTTCAAAGGAGTCATAACCACTACGTCTTATCTCCTCCTCGGTAATATCAGAGAGCCTTTTAAAATCCACATCAAGAACCCTTAGCAGTCCCACATGCCTTGCCCTGTATATCTTTCCTCTCAATACCCTGAGAGTGTCCCAGGGCTGAAAGGTGAGGGTAATCTTTCCTGCTTTTATATCTTCATGTAATTTTCTTGTAAAGAAAAACATTGTCATTTACCTCCATTTTGTTTATAATATGCCCTTCTAATGAACAAACTTTATTGCAGAAGACAAAAATATAAAATTTATTATATAATAACATATTTTAGCAAAAAATTAAACCCTTGAGTTGATTTTATAAATCCCGGGAGGATGACCATGGATATAAAAGATATTGTTTTTCATAAGGCAAAAGAGGCAAAAGAAGGGGCACGAGCACTTTTAAAGGCCAGTACCGAACAGAAAAACAGAGCACTTCATCTAATGGCTGAAAGGATACTTAAAGAATCAGAGTATCTAAAGAAAGAGAACAAGAAAGACCTTGCCTTTGCTGAAGAAAAAGGGCTCTCCTCAGCCATGATAGACCGTTTGACACTGAAAGACAAGATCATTCAGGAGATGGCACAGGGTCTCAGGGATGTGGCTAACCTTCCCGATCCTGTTGGTGAGATTATACGGATGTGGCAGAGGCCCAATGGGATGACTGTGGGAAGGATGCGGGTACCCATTGGGGTAATAGGTATTATATATGAGTCAAGGCCGAATGTCACTGCTGATGCTACAGCTCTATGCCTCAAGGCAGGCAATGCTGTGCTTCTAAGGGGTGGCTCAGAGGCATTCCATTCGAATATGGCCATTGTAAAAATTCTGAAAGATGCTGTGGCAGAAGCAGGGCTCCATGATGGTGCCGTCTCCTTTATTGATGTAACTGATAGAGATGCCATCATGGAAATGATAAAGCTTGAAGGCATAGTTGATCTTATAATACCAAGAGGAGGGGAAGGGCTTATCAGGACTGTAACGGAAAATTCAAGGATACCTGTGTTGAAGCACTATAAAGGGGTATGTCATGTATATGTAGACAGCGATGCTGACCTCAAAATGGCAGAAGAGATATGTTTTAATGCCAAGGTGCAGCGACCTGGCACCTGCAATGCCATGGAAACCATGCTTGTACACTCTGATGTTGCGGCAAGCTTCCTGCCTGCCATGGCAGAGAGATTTAAAGATGCAGGTGTAACCCTGAAGGGATGCCAGAAAACCCTTTCCATTCTACCTGACTTAGATACCCTGAAGGATGAAGATTTCTATGAGGAGTATCTATCCTTAACTCTGAACATAAAAGTGGTGGATAGTCTTGACGAGGCCATTGAACACATCAACAGATATGGTTCAGCCCATACAGATAGCATTGTTACAGAGAACTATCACAAGGCCATGCGTTTCTTAAGAGAGGTTGATTCCTCTGCAGTCATGATAAATGCCTCTACCCGCTTGAACGATGGAGGCCAGTTCGGTCTTGGTGCTGAGATAGGTATATCTACTGATAAAATACATGCCAGAGGTCCTATGGGACTTGAAGAGCTTACCTGCATGAAGTTCATTGTTCTTGGCACAGGGCAGGTAAGAGAGTAAATACTATACAATACCAGATGGAGGTTGTATTGGAAGACATTAATGAACTCATAAAACAGAGAATACGAAAGCTTCAGGAACTGCGGGGCCTTGGTATTGATCCCTACGGACATCCCTATGAAACCACACATAAAGCAAAAGAACTGCTCACCCAGTATACAGATAAATCCGCTTCTGAGCTTGAAAATGATCCCATTGAGTGCTCTATAGCAGGCAGAATCATTGCGTGGCGGAGCTTTGGCAAGGCTGCATTCTCCCATATACAGGATGAATCAGGGAAGATACAGGTATATTTCAGGAAAGATGTACTTGATGATAAGTTCAAGATAACAAAGAAACTGGATATTGGTGATATTGTAGGCATTAAGGGCACACTTTTCAGAACCAAAACAAACGAATTAACCATACTTGTCAAGGATTTCACCCTGCTGACCAAATCCCTCAGACCATTGCCTGAGAAATGGCACGGCCTGAAGGATATAGAACTGAGATACAGGCAGCGCTATGTAGATCTGATCGTAAATCCCGAGGTAAGAGAGACCTTTGTAAAACGCACTACCATCATCAAGTTCATAAGAGATTATCTTGAAAAGGAAGGTTTCCTGGAGGTGGAAACACCCATGATGCACCAGATACCAGGTGGTGCTGCAGCAAAGCCCTTCAAGACCCACCACAATGCCCTGGGAATAGATCTCTATCTCAGGATTGCACCTGAACTCTATCTCAAGAGGCTGCTTGTGGGTGGTTTTGAAAGGGTATTTGAAATCAACAAAAACTTCCGTAACGAAGGCATCTCCACAAAGCACAATCCTGAGTTCACCATGCTGGAGTTCTACGTGGCGTATAAGGACTATACATTCCTAATGGACTTCACAGAGAAGATGCTTACAGAACTTCTTTATCATATACACGGAACGCTTCAGATCCCCTATGGTGAACATACACTTGACTTCACACCACCATGGCAGAGGATAACCATGTATGATGCACTGAAGCAGAAAGGTGTGCCTGAGGAGGTTATAAAAAGTCACGAAAGAGCAAGAGACTATGCTCGATCTGAAGGGATAGACCTCAGGGATATCCATTCCCATGCAAAGGTGCTTGATGAGATCTTTAAAGAAAAGGTAGAGCCCTATCTCATTCAGCCTACCTTTGTGATTGATTATCCTGTAGAGCTCTCTCCGCTTGCCAAAAGAAAAAAAGACAATCCAGAACTTGTAGAACGATTCGAACTCTTTATAGCCTCAAGAGAAATCGCCAATGCCTTCACAGAACTGAATGATCCAGAAGACCAGAAGGCCCGATTTCTCAAGCAGGTGGAGGATAGAGAGCGTGGCGATGAAGAGGCCCACAGGATGGATGAAGATTTCATAAGGGCACTTGAATACGGAATGCCACCAGCAGCAGGCGAAGGGATTGGAATAGACAGGCTCGTAATGATACTGACAAACTCTCATTCCATACGTGATGTAATATTATTCCCTCAACTCAAGCCTGAAAAGCCAAAGTGACAGACAGGCACAAAAACAAAACCCCTGTCATGTACAAAGCCTATCCTCTGTTTATAGCTTTAAGATATCTTAAGTCAAGGAAAAAGCGTAGGGGAATTTCCTTCAATACAGTGATTTCCATAGGCGGGGTAACACTTGGTGTTATGGCATTGATTATTGTACTTTCTGTGATGAGTGGCTTTCATGAAGACCTGAGAAACAAGATTCTTGGAGTTAACGCCCATGTGGTGGTATTAAACACGGGTGGATTCATTGATAGTTATAAAGAGGACATTAAGAAACTTATAAAAGAGCCCCATATCCAGGGGGCTTCTCCCTTTGTTCTTGGTCAGGTTATGATAACCCTCGCAGGAAGGGCACAGGGTGTTTATTTAAGAGGTATCGATCCTGATTATGAACTTACAACCACAACCATTGGAAAGCATATGAAGAGGGGTTCACTAAAAAACCTCTCTCAACAAAATGAGGACATCCCTCCAATAATAATAGGGAAAGAGCTTTCTTTTATTTTGAATGCCTATATGGGAGATATTGTAAATGTAATCTCACCTATTCAGGAAATAGGCCCCATGGGCATGCTACCCAAAATGAGGAGATTCAGGATAGCCGGGATATTTGAAATCGGCATGTATGAATACGACTCAAGCCTTGCACTCATTTCTCTTACCGAGGCACAGGCTTTTCTTGATATGGGACAGGCTGTAACAGGAATAGAACTCCGGCTTGATGATATCTTCATTGCACCAAATATCAGAGAAGAGATCCCCCGCATACTGGGTAAAGGTTATTACGGGAGAGACTGGATGCAGATGAATAGGAATCTCTTTTCAGCACTTAAGCTTGAAAAGTTTGCCATGTTTATTATACTTATATTAATAATACTCGTGGCTTCATTCAATATTATCAGTACCCTTATAATGAACGTTATTGAAAAGGAAAGAGAGATAGCTATTCTTAAGGCCATGGGGGCCACAAACCGTGGCATTATGACCATTTTTGTTCTACAGGGACTTATCATAGGAGTGATCGGTACAATCATCGGAGTGTTTGGTGGAGTGCTGGTCTGTTATCTTATTAGCAATTACGAAATAATAAAACTTCCTGCAGATGTCTATTATCTGAACCACCTGCCAGCCAAGATTAACATATTTGATGTTATAACTGTTGCAGGCTCTGCAATAGTCATCAGCCTGGTATCCACAATATACCCGGCCTATCAGGCTTCGCGATTAAATCCTGTAGAGCCTCTGAGGTATGAATAATGTGTAAACTTATCAAAAGGATGATATGTCTCCTAATTTTACTGTTGTCTGTAGTTATTATTCTGAGTATTTTACGAGGTGGAGAACCTTTCAGGTGGTTCGGTAAGAAATCCGAAGAGGTTGGTCAGGAGATAAAAAAGAAAAGTGAAAAAATTGCAGAAGAGGCAGATAAACTGAAAGAAACCGGAAAGAGCCTTAAAAAAAGTGCTGAGGAACTGAAAAAGGCAAAGGAAAAGATCAAAGATGTCATTAATTGAAGTGCATTCTCTAAAAAAGACCTTCTTCACAGAGGCCGGGCCTTTAGAGGTTCTTAAGGGAATAGACTTAACAGTCGAAAAGGGTGAGGTGCTTGCAATAACAGGTGCATCAGGTGTTGGCAAAAGCACATTGCTTCATATACTTGGAACCCTTGACAGGCCTTCGGAAGGTAGTATATACTTTGAAGGTAAGAATGTATTCGATCTCAACCATAAAGAGATTGATCGGTTTCGTAATCAGAAGGTTGGGTTTGTCTTCCAGTTCCACCACCTCCTACCTGAATTCACTGCCTTTGAAAATGTTGTTATGCCAGCACTTATTGGCGGGGTATCGATGGAGAATATCAGACTCAGGGCCGAGGGATTATTGACTGAGCTTGGACTGGAGGGAAGATTTCATCACAGACCTGGAGAATTATCAGGGGGTGAACAGCAACGAGTAGCTGTAGCGAGGGCGCTTATTATGTCTCCCGTTGTTGTGCTTGCCGATGAACCTACCGGTAATTTAGATACCAGAACTGGAGACAAACTCTTTAAAACACTGCTTTACCTGAACGAATCGCAGGGTATCACTTTTATCATTGTAACCCACAACGAATCACTGGCACAACAATGTCATAGAGTAGTGCACATGGTGGACGGGAGGATTGAGAAAAACGATACCGAGTAAAAACGTTTTGATTATTAAAGGGTATCATTGAACATAAGTAAGAGGTGGGGGTAAACACAAAAGCTGGCTAAAAGTCTATATACACTTTTGGAAGGGCAGAATTAAAATACAATATACATTATAAAAGTACATGTCATTCTGAATATACTTTCAGCATCAATGTAATCCTGTTTTAAATTTGTACAGGACAGGATTAAGCAGAGGGAGAAAGAATGACGTACTTATCCCATATGTCAAGACAGTGGCATATGGACTTAATTTAAGGGAGGTGGGTATTATGGCTCGTTTAGATCTTAGGTGTAAGGCTGAAATACCCGTAAGGGTCCAGCTTGGCAACGGTGCAACAGGAGCAAACTTAGAGGTAGTAACAAGAGACATCGGGCTGAATGGTATCTGTCTTTATCCTTCATTTGTTGCTCAGGAGAATCAAAAAATACGATTAAAGGCATATTTTGATGACCTTGGTGAATGTGAACTGGAAGGCAAGGTGCTCAGGGTTGCTAAAGAAGGCATAGCAGTAAAATTCCTTAATCACACTCGCGACTCTAAATGGCTTATCTGGAAATATCTGAAGACACAAATTCCCGTTAAAAAGGAATGTATATATTGTCATAATATAATAGATAACGGAGAAAACGACAGGTGTGAACACTGTGGTATGGTTATCAACTTTACTGAAGACAATTTTCTTGATACCTATGAAGAGGAACTTTTAAAACGATGGGCTGGCTTCCTGGATAATGCATTAGAAGATTTCACAGAAAGAATGGAGGCACTGAAAAAAGAATATACCATAATGGATCCAGAATCCATACTGAAACGGATTGATACAATAGTAACGGACTTTCTTGAAAAGGCAGATATCGTAGAAACAAATGTAAGCGATGAGACCATATTAAAAAGATTAAGAACCCACGTCCTGCAAAAGACTGAATCTGTTTTATCGCAAAGTTACTGCTTCACAAGGGTAAGGACATGGCCACAGGGACATCAGGGTGACTACAAGACCCTTGAACACATATATAGAAAAATGCCCCTTTCTGAAGGTCTGGGCTATTATCTGGATTATTATATTCTACACTGCAAACTTGGTGAAGCTGTCAGAAACAGAATAAAAATACTTCAGAACCTACTGGAAAATGAATTGTTACAAAGGCAGCAGCCTCGCATCCTTAATATTGCCTGTGGCTCCTGCAGGGAACTCTATGGAATCAGCCCTCAGATAGTATCCTCTGGGGCCAGGATAACATGCATAGATACTGATGAGGATGCCCTTTCTTATGCATTCAGCAGGCTGGAGATTACAGGAGCTATCAGGAGGGTGAACTTTAAGAAATACAACGCCCTCAGGATGTTTGATCATGAACTGAATCTCATCCATATAGGAATGCAGGATGTTATCTATAGTGTGGGGCTGTTTGATTATCTGGAAACAGACTTCTTAATAAAACTTTTTGAAGCACTATATATGCTACTAAATCCGGGTGGAAGGCTTATTGCAGCATTCAAGGATGCCCGTAAATACAGACATACCATGTTCCACTGGCTTGTGGACTGGGATGGATTTAAACAGCGCACAGAGGAAGACTTTATGTATGTCTTCCACAAGGCAGGGATATCTGATAAAAAGATTTCGTCTCTGCGTGACAGTACAGGTGCTATAATATTCTATCTGATTGACAAGAATTAAAAAATTTATATTCTATCAGTCTTATCCTCAGGGGAATCGTTAAATTGTCAGGACATTCCTGGTAATAAGATATTGTAGATTTTCAGTACTTTTATACCCCTGAACTATATCTTGAATTTATTTCATGATGGTTGAAGGTTTTTTGTAATGTTATCAGTATTGTTCACGAACACTATAGTCTCTGTCATTCTGACCCCTGCCCTGAATCTGTTTCAGGTGTGGTTCAGAGTCTATAATTTGAAAGATATAATTTAATTAATGTCTGAAATAAATAATATCTTAATAACAGGCATTGGCGTTATCTCTCCAATTGGAGAGGGGAAAGACGAGTACTGGAGAGCTCTCAAAACTGGTAAATCAGGCTTTAGAGAGATAACCCTCTTTGACACCTCTGAGTTTAATGTCAAGATCGGAGGTGAGATTACTGATTTTGATCCTTTAAAATATATTAATAAAAGACATCTTCGTGTGCTTGACCGCAGCACACGGCTGCTCATTGCTACTTCCCGGCTTTCAATTGAGGATGCCCGTCTAACAATCACGGATGAAAATACCTGTGCAATAGGTGTCTCAGCAGGTGCCACCTTTGGTAGCCTCCATAGTATTTCCCAGTTTGACCGTGAGGGACTTATTGAGGGGCCAAAGTATGTAAATCCATCATTTTTCCCAAATACAGTTATCAATTCACCTGCAAGCCAGGTCTCTATAATGTTTAAAATCAAAGGCTTCAACACGACCATCTCCACAGGCTTCTGCGCATCCCTTGATGCATTGATATATGCAGCAGATTTTATCAGGCTTGGAAGGGCAGATGTGGTTCTTGTGGGAGGGGTTGAAGAACTATGCGAGGAGACATTTATGGGCTTTTACAGACTCGGTCTTCTATCAGGGACAAAAGGCAGCCAACCTCTGTGCAGACCCTATGATAAAAATAGAGATGGCCTTATACTATCTGAAGGAGCTTCTGTACTGGTGCTGGAAAGCGAGGAGCATGCTCAAAAAAGAGGTGCCCATGCATATGCAAGGATACTCTCTTACTCAAATGCCTTCTGTCCACAAGAACCTGGCATGTTTAGCTCAGGTGAGGGGCTTAAAAAAGCAATTACCCAGGCCATTGAAAGGGCATCTATAGATTATGATGATATTAACTATATCTCTTCCTGTGCAAATGGAGGCATTGAGCTTGACAAAATGGAGGCAGAAACCATAGAAGAGATCTTTGGTAATAAAATCCCTGTAAGTTCAATAAAATCCATGATTGGTGAGACCTATTCTGCATCAGGAGCCATGGCTCTATCAGCAGCCATAGGTGCGATACATCTTGGATTCATCCCTGCTACTTTAAACACTAATGAACCTGAATATCCAATAAATATAATTAAAGACACGATTGACAGTGTTAAAATTAATAATGTGCTTGTTATTTCATCTGATCCTTTTGGAAATAATTCAGCCGTCATAATTGGAGGTGTATAATACATAACACGAAAAGCTGTCATCCTGAACTCGGTTCAGGGTCTTATCTTTAGATGCTGAAATAAATTCAGCATGACAATTCTATCGAGAGTTTTATGGGAATGTTTCAGGGCAACAGAGTTTTTGTAATATTTGGAGGCATATAGTATGAGAAGGGTTGTTGTTACAGGGCTTGGTGTTGTGTCATCCATAGGGATTGGCAAAGAGGAGTTCTGGCAAAATCTCATAGCAGGAAAGTCAGGCATCAGCCCTGTTAGCTCCTTTGATACTTCTGAGCATTTCACACACCTTGGGGGTGAGGTAAAAGAGTTTTCATTTGATATACATTATCCTGAAGTCAAGCAAAAATCCCTGAGTAGAGCCTCCATGCTGGGACTTGCTGCTACACGCCTTGCACTGCGTGATGCTGATATAACTATAGAAATACTACAAAACATAGAAGCTGGTATTTGTATGGGTACAACACTGGGGGCTGTACAGGTTGTTGAAATAATAGACGAACTGCTTCTTAAAAACAAAAATTACAATATTGACAACCTGATCTGTCTTGTACCAACGCACTCTACACCCTCAGACATTGGAAGGGTTAATGCTTTAAATAATAGCTTTATGATGTTTTCAACTGCTTGTGCAGCAGGGAATTACGCAATTGGTTATGGATTTGATTTGATAAAACTTCAAAGAGTTGACATTGCTGTAGTTGGCGGAATTGACCCTTTTTCAAAAGTAGCCTTCACTGGTTTCAATCAATTCAAGGCAGTGGCACCTGAGAGATGCCAGCCCTTTGATAAGAACAGAAAGGGCATGATGGTTGCAGAGGGTGCTGGCGTGCTGATACTTGAGGAACTTGAGCATGCCCTGCAAAGGGGTGCCAATATTTATGCTGAGATTGTTGGCTACGGCCTCAGTTGTGATGCAAAGCATATGACATCACCATCTGTGGAAGGTATTGTACAGTGTATGAAAAAGGCATTGAAAGAGGCTGGAATTACTCCTCAAGATGTTGATTATATAAGTGCTCATGGCACAGGCACACCTGCAAACGACAGAGCTGAGTGTGCAGCTATTAAGGAGGTTTTTGGCGAAAGATACAGGGAAATCCCTGTAAGCTCTATAAAATCCATGCTCGGCCATACAATGGGGGCTGCCTCAGCAATAGAGGCCATTGCCTGTTCACTTGCCATAAAGCACAGTATTATACCACCCACAATAAACTTTGAAACACCTGATCCAGAGTGTGACATTGATTGTGTGCCTAATAAGGCACGTAATCATACAGTAACTTATGCCCTTAATAACTCCTATGCCTTTGGAGGGAATAATGCCTCGGTAGTACTGAAGAGATTTATTACGTAATGTTGTAAAATATAAAATAATTAAAGGAGGACGGCGCTATGGTCGATAATGTTCAGCAGGAGATTATCTCCATTGTCTCTGACGTAACAGGCTTTGAACCAGAAGAGATTACACTGGAGTCAAACTTCTATGATGACCTTGAAGTTGATTCTATTAAGGCCATTGAGATAGCTGTTGCCATAGAAAAGAGATTTAAAGTCACTGTAAGGGATGAGGAGATACCAAACATCACCACTGTAAAGCAGGCTGTGGATATTGTAAGGAAACTGCTTGAGGAAAAGGAAAAGCATGTCGAGGCGTAGTAGCGAAGAATATGATGCAATAATTATCGGTGCAGGCATCGGCGGCCTTGTATGTGGCTGTTATCTCGCAAAGGCAGGCATGAAGGTGCTTATCTGTGAGCAGCACCATAAGCCAGGTGGATACTGTACATCCTTTAAAAGAAAAGGATTTACCTTTGATGCAGCAGCCCATTGTTTTGGAGGCTACAGAGAGAGTGGAATGACAAGAAAAATTTTTCAAGATTTAAATATAGATAAAAAAATTAAAATTAAAAGATATAATTCTTCAGCTCTAATTATTTT
>JALUSH010000005.1 GCA_027016675.1 Thermodesulfovibrio sp. | reverse complement strand
TTCGGATCAAATTCCCAGCTTCGTGCACTCTCAGAATTCTATGCCCAGGATGACAACCAGGAGAAGTTTGTCAAGGACTTCGTGGTTGCTTGGAACAAGGTGATGAACCTTGACCGTTTTGATCTTGTCTGGTGGTGACATAAGAGGGTTTTTGATGACTTATCACAGGGATAATAAAAGCCGAGAGGAGGTTCCTTCTTCACCACCTCTCGGCCTTTATAAATAATTTGTTCTTTACAATAGATTTGTACTATAGCATAAAAAAAAGGTTACTATATTAAGTGATCCAGCATTGCTTTTATACGAGGTGTCCTGTATTGTATCTAAGGGTTATTAGATATGTTAATTAATTTAGAGGTTGAAAGGAGGGGTTATGATGAGTAACAGGATAATCAGATATTTTTTAATTTTCTTTTTACTCCTGGTTTCATCATTTTTTACGAAAACGCTCTATGCAGAAACGCAGGACATCCCCATGGAAAAGATAAGCCCCCAGACTCAGGCTTGTATCGGCTGCCACAGCATGTATACTCCTGGAATTGTAAAGGATTGGATTACAAGCAGACATGCAAAAACAACACCCCTGGAGGCCCTGCAGAAGCCAACACTTGAAAGGCGGATCTCGGCAAAGCAGGTTCCGGAGAGATATGCCAACTATGTTGTGGGCTGTTATGAGTGCCACAGTCAGAATCCTGACAGACATAAGGACAACTTCCAGCATATGGGATACAGGATTAATGTGATAGTCTCACCGAATGATTGTAATGCCTGCCACCCTGTAGAAGTCAGACAGTATTCAAAAAGCAAAAAGGCCTATGCTGTAAAGATTCTTCTTGACAATCCTGTATATCTTACCCTTGTAAATACCATCACAGGTCTCAAGGAGTACAGGGATGGTGAGTTCCTGTCAAAAGGCCCGACCTATGAGACCCTTCATGAGACATGTCTTGGATGTCATGGCACAGAGTTGAAGGTCGAGGGAATGAAGAAGGTCAAGACAGCCATGGGTGAGATAGAGGTGCCAGATATACCTCACTGGTCAAACCAGGGGGTGGGAAGAATCAACCCTGACGGTTCAAGGGGTGCCTGCACTTCATGTCATCCAAGGCATTCCTTCTCCATTGAGATCGCAAGGAAACCCTATACATGTGCCCAGTGCCATCTTGCGCCGGATGTGCCAGCATGGAATGTTTACAAAGAGAGCAAGCACGGAAACATCTATCTGTCCAAAAAAGAGGAATGGAACTTCTCTGCAGTGCCCTGGACGGTGGGAAAGGACTTCAAGGCTCCCACCTGTGCAGCCTGTCACAGCAGTCTCCTTGTGACACCTGACGGTGAGGTGGTGGCGGAAAGAACCCATGATTTTGGCTCAAGACTGTGGGTCAGGCTCTTCGGCCTCATCTATGCACACCCACAGCCTAAATCAGGTGATACCTCAATAATCAGAAACAAGGATGGTCTTCCACTGCCCACCACATTCATGAATGAGCCTGCTGCAGATTACTTAATTACCAAAGAGGAACAGGAAAGACGCAAGGCTGGTATGAAAAAAATCTGTAACACCTGCCATAGCACTGACTGGATAAATACCCACTTTGCAAAAATGGATAACACAATCAAAGAGACCAACGAGATGACACTGACAGCAACAAAACTGATGATGGATGCATGGCAGAGGGGCATTGAGGATAATACAAATCCTTTTGATGAGAATATTGAGAAGATGTGGATCAAACAGTGGCTCTTTTATTCCAATTCTATAAGATATGCCTCTGCCATGACAGGTGCTCATGATTACACATCCTTCAAGCTGGGCTGGTGGGAACTTTCCCATAACCTTCAGATGATGAAGGATGCTATTGAACTGAAGTCCCTGTTGAAGGAGCAGAAGAAATGAGAGTTATAGCCTTTCTTGGTAGCCCAAGGATTGAAGGCAATACAGAACTCTTGTTGAAAGAGACGATCAGGGCTGTTGAAGAAGAGGGTCATTCTGTGACCCTCTTCAGGCCTTCTGAGATGGATATTTCCCCCTGTCTGAACTGTGGTGGCTGTGATGAGACAGGGCAGTGCATTGTTGAGGATGATATGACAGATGTCTACCAAGCCATCCGTGAAGGCGACAGGTTTGTAATTGCCTCACCCATATTCTTCTTTGGCCTCTCAGCACAGATAAAGGCACTCATTGACCGTTGCCAGTCCTTCTGGTGTGAGAAGTATCTCCTTAAAAGACCTATAGAACCAGGACCATATGGAAGAAAGGGGCTTCTTTTGATGGTTGGTGGGATGAAAAGACAGGTGGGATTTGATTGTGGTGGTGCTACTGCCAAGGCTTTTTTCAGGACCATCAGTGTGCCAGAGCATGAAACACTTTATTACAAGGAGATAGATGCCAGGGGAGCTATCAGGGAGCATCCTACGGCGCTCACGGATGCTTATAAGGCAGGCAAAAAGCTGGTTGGATAGGATAAAATAATCATAACCTTCTGGTTAGGCCTGGAGGCAATCAAAAGGGAGGAACAATGTCAGAGAAAAAGATTGTACTATTTGCATTAAGCACCTGTCCTGCCTGCAAGAAGACTAAGAAACTTATGCAGGAGATGGGGGTGGAGGCTGTAATAATTGATCTTGATACTATTGACAGAGATTCAAGAAACAAACTGCTTGATGAGATGAGAAAATACAATCCAAAGGAGACCTTCCCAACACTTGTAGTTGATGGAGGGAAAAAGGTTGTTGTTGGCTATGGTGAGGAGGAGATAAGAGAGGCATTAAGTTAAAAATACCCTATTACCACATCGGATGTGGTAATAGGGTAGATAATATTAGTATTTTCCACCGATGCTAATGAATTTAAGTGTGAATTAAATCCAGACCACTGCCTTCTGTCTGCTCACCCGTGGAGGTGGAGAGGGTACCCTTGCAGGCCAGCCCACAGGGACAATGGCTACCGGCCTGAGATATGAGGGGAGGTCAAGTATCTCTGATACCCTGTCTTCATAGAAGGCACCAATCCAGACCGTGCCAAGTCCTGATTCACAGGCAACAAGCATCATGCACATGATACTGCATGCCACATCCTGGAGACAGTAGAGGTTCTCTCCTCGCTCTCCATAATGGTTATAGATGCGCCTGTCTGCACAGGCAACAATTGCAAGTGGTGCCTCACTGATAAATCGCTGATTCAGCGCAGCCTGTACAAGCCGCTCTTTGGTTTCCTCATCGCGGACAAAATAAAACCTTCTTGCCTGAAGATTACCTGCACTTGGAGCCCAGATAAGAGCATCTATCAGTTTGTCCAATATATCGGTGGGGATATCCTTTTTTTCAAACCTCCTAATGCTTCTTCTCTTTAGAACTATCTCATAGACTGACATATTATACCTCCCTTTCCGGAGACTATACCCTTCTGTTGAATGCCTTTGTTCCAAGAAAGATAAAAACCAGAGAAACAAGAAATATGATTACCAGATCAAGGGACAACGAGAAATCTGCTCCCATTTCCCCTGCCTCTTTAATTATTACATTCTTCAATGCATCAATACCATAGGTTAAAGGATTGAAATGTGCTATCAGTTTAAATATTTCCGGAAGTTTTCTTAAAGGATACATGGCACCTGAGAGGAAAAACATGGGCATGACTATGAAGTTCATAATTATTGAAAAACTCTCAAAGCTCTCATAAAATGTTGCTATCAATATGCCAATCGATGCAATAGAGAAGGAGATGGCAAAGGAAAGTAGTATTATTAAAAGAACAGATAGTAATGACAATTTTAGACCCACGAGTGGAAAAAGCATTAAAACGATGGTGGCCTGTATTGTTGAGACAATTGAGCCACTTACTGCCTTACCAACCACTATGGATGTTCTTGACACAGGAGCCACAAGGATCTCCTTCATATAGCCAAATTCCTTGTCCCATATGATTGAAATGGCTGAAAAGATGGAAGTGAAGAGGATGGTCATCCCTATAATCCCGGGGAAGAAAAACTGAAGATAGGTGATGTTACCGCCTGTGGGTACAATACGTGAAAGCCCTCCGCCTACCAGAAAGAGCCAGATCAGCGGACGGGCGAGGGAGGAAAAGAGCCTGCTTTTCTCCCGGAGGAATTTCTTGAACTCCCTTGCAGAAATAACATATACAACCCTAAGTTCTATCAAAACGCCTCCTGTAGGCCCTGACAGACTCCTTTATTTCATCCATAGAGTCAGGGTGTTCTTCTCTTATCTCCTTGCCTGTCAGATTCAGGAACACATCATTCAAGGTTGGCCTCTGTACCCTTACAGATTTGACTATATCACCAAGGTGTCTTATTAGTTCAGGTAAACATGCATCCCCACGTGTAACAGTAATAAAAAGTTCATCACCTTTGATCCTGCCTGTCAGTGACATCTCTTCCCTGATGATACTCAAAGCCTTCAGATTGTCAGTGGTCTTAAGGTATATCACATCTCCGCCCACAGATTTCTTCAGTTCTTCAGGACTACCCTGGGCTATTATCTTACCCCTGTCAATGATGGCAATCTCGTCACAAACCTCGGCCTCATCCATGTAATGGGTTGTCATGAATATGGTAACTCCCTTTTCCTCTGGCAAACGGGTGATGAATTCCCATAGATTGTTTCTGCTCTGGGGATCAAGTCCCAGTGTGGGTTCATCAAGAAAGAGTATTTTAGGCTGATGCACCATAGCCCTTGCCACCTCAAGACGCCTCTTCATCCCTCCGGAGAATCTCTTTACAAGGTCATTTTTCCTTTCATAGAGTCCTATGAACATGAGAGCGTCATCAACAAGTTTTTGTCTTTCAGATTTTTCCACATTATAAAGGATGGCATGATACAGCAGGTTTTCATAGGCAGTGAGGTCTTTATCAAGGGTTGTATCCTGAAAGACCACCCCGATTGACCTTCTAACCTTTGCGGGCTGGGTCACACAATTGTACCCATCAACAATAGCTGTACCAGAGGTTGGTCTGAGCAGGGTGCAAAGTATACTAATGGTTGTTGTCTTGCCAGCACCATTGGGACCAAGAAAACCAAAAATCGTCCCCTCTCTCACGTCAAAGTTTACATTATCAACGGCCTTAATACTGTTAAAGTGCTTTGAGAGGGAATCAACATGGATTATGGACATCTGAAAATCTGCTATTTCTTTGCAGGCTGTTCAGGTACGGCCTGCCCTGGTGTAACAGGCTTGACACCTTCTGGAACTGGCTTAATAGGTGTTGAAGGAGCTGCACCGGTCTTTTCTTCTGGTATGACTGATTTCACAACAGAAGGCTGACGAACTGATATTATTGTCAATATCAGAGAAGTTATCATAAACAGAATTGCCACAATGGTGGTTACCTTGCTAAGAACTGTCGCAGCACCACGTGCACCAAAGAGGGTATGGCTTGAGCCTCCACCAAAGGCTGAGCCAAGCTCTGCCCCCTTACCGCCCTGTATAAGAACAACACCTATAAGAAAGAGGGAAATAAGTACATGTATGACAATCAAGAGAGTTGTCATTTATTAACCTCCTTGTGTTTCTTTAAACTTTACAATCCTTGAAAAACTGTCAGGCTTGAGGCTTGCGCCACCTACAAGCCCGCCATCCACGTCCCTCTGAGCCATCAATGTCGCGATGTTTTCAGGTTTCACACTGCCGCCATACAGTATCCTGATGCTCTCTGAGACATCGCCATAAAGTGATCTTAATTCATTTCTTATAAACTCATGGGCTTCCTGGGCCTGCTCGGGTGTGGCAGTCTTGCCTGTACCAATAGCCCATACAGGCTCATAGGCAATAACAAGGCCATCTATCTTTCTATCTCTTAGTCCTCCAGTGAGTTGTTTTTTGAGCACATCAAAGGTTTTTCCTGCCTCCCTTTCTTCAAGGGTTTCACCAATGCAGAATATAACGCCAAGACCTGTTGCCACTGCTGCGCCAATTTTTTTGTTTACTGTTTCGTCGGTTTCTCCAAAATACTGACGTCTTTCAGAATGACCTATGATTACATAGGAACATTCCACATCCTTAAGCATCTGTGGTGAAATTTCACCTGTATAGGCGCCCTTTTCCTCCCAGAAGACATTCTGTGCAGCAAGTTTCACATTGCTTCCCTTGAGGAATTTTGCAGCCACAGCAAGGGATGTAAAGGGAGGAGCAAGAACTATCTCAACGTCATTCACTCCTTCCACAAGGGGTAGAAACTCTGTGATATACTCACGGGTTTCCGCAGTGGTCATGTGCATCTTCCAGTTTGCTGCAATCAGTGGTATTCGCATGGTATAATTAAACAATAACTGACACTTTTATGTCAACATAACCCCAAATCTATCGATAAAGTTCATATCACTGCTTTCATCAATTCTTCGTTATTCCTACAGCTGGTTTTGGGATAACGTGTTTACCTGCATTCATAGTACTTAGCCACATATTTTCCAATTAACTGCTTGCTGGTTACTGAACACTGAACAAAATCATTCTGCTTGCGACAAGTTCTTGGCAATCTATGTGACAAAACATGTCAAGAAAATGTCAGGTATTGTCATAAAACAGTATATCTTTTTATTGTTATAATTTAAATAAACTGAAATATCAATAAGATAACATACAGGCATAGAATTTGATAAACTTTTTAAGCTGTAAGGGGAGATTGAGATGATAGAGAAGGATGCTATGTTCACAATAGTTACTATCCTCTGATAAAACTTGAAGGGTTTGTTTTTAGTTCATTAAAGTTTTTTAGTAGATAGTCGATAAGTTATAAACCGTAGCTTTTAATACATGATTTTTTGATTGATGAGTTAATGAAAAGGAGGTGATAGATCAATATTTAGAATCTGGAGTTTCTCCGGTAAAAAT
>JALUSH010000004.1 GCA_027016675.1 Thermodesulfovibrio sp. | reverse complement strand
GAAGGATAATAGGTGAGGTATGTCATTTTATTGATTTAATTCAATTCTTTACTGATTCCTTACCCGAAAAAGTTTATGCAGAATACATTGAATCAAATGCCTATAAACCGAGTGACAATGTCTCAATAAATTTAAAAATGAAAAATGGTTCAATAGCCCATATCCTTTACATTGCCTCTGGAGATAAGAGGTATACAAGAGAAAGAGTTGAGGTATTCGGGGGAGGGGCAGTGGGTGTAATAGATAATTTTAAACAGGCAGAATTCATTTACAAAGGAAGAAAAAAGAAGGTCAAAAACTGGCTTGGGGTTGACAGAGGTCATAAAGGAGAAATAGAATCTTTAGTCAGGGCTGTAAGAGGAGACTCAGACCCGGTAGCATTGGATGAATATATTTACACTACATTGACTACATTTGCAATTGAGGATAGCCTGAAAGGGGGAAAGATCGTAGAAGTGGAGGGGATAGGGACATAATGAAAATTCTGTTTCTTACAGCCTATTTCCCACCAGACACAGGTTCTGCCTCGCATCTCTTTTATGAACTCGGTGGCGAATTGATAAGGAGAGGCCATGAAGTAAAGGTTGTCACCTCCTTCCCTTCCTACCATCCAACAGGCGACCTTGAAAGATACAAAAAGGGGTTCTTCATGACCGAAGTTATGAACGGGATAGAGGTCATACGAATAAGGGTCCCTTCGCTACCAAGACACATACCCTTTGCCCGTGCTATATGGCAGTTCACCCTTTCATTCTTATTTCTTCTGTCAGCCCTGAGGATCAGGAGGATTGATGTAATTCTTGTCTATTCGCCTCCTCTCCCGCTGGGATTAACTGCATGGGTACTGTCAAGGTTAAAGAAGGCCGGATTTTTCCTGAATGTACAGGACCTGTTTCCACAATCAGTGATAGATTTGGGTATACTGAAGAATAGATTTCTCATAGGTTTTTTTGAAACAATGGAGAGGTTTGTCTACAAAAAGGCCGATTTTATCACTGTACACTCCAAAGGCAATAAAACCCATGTCGTCAGCAAGGGGAAAGAACCGGACAGGGTCCTTATAATTCCGAACTGGGTTGATACTGAGTTCTTGAGACCAGGTGAAAGAAAAAACGAATTTAGCCAGAAATACGGGCTCGATAATAAATTCGTGGTATCCTTTGCAGGTGTACTGGGGTATTCTCAGGATATTGATATTATCCTTGAAGGCGCAGAGAAACTCCAGGAGTACAGGGATATACTCTTTTTGATCGTAGGAGATGGTGTTGAAAAGGAAAGACTCCTGAAAAAGTCAAAGGAGATGGGATTAAAAAATGTTAGATTTCTTCCCATGCAACCAAGGCACCTTTATCCTCAGGTAATCCACTCCTCTGATGTATCCCTGGTCACGCTCCATTCTTTTGTAAAAACACCTGTGGTACCGTCAAAGATACTCTCAATAATGGCCCTTGGAAGACCGGTAATTGCGGCCATGAATCCTGACGGAGATGCACCACAGATCATTAAAGAGGCAAACTGCGGTAGAGTAATTCCACCTGAAGACCCTGATCTGTTCGCCCAAGAGATCATTCACCTCTACCATAACCCGGATCTGAGAAGAGAATACGGAGAGAACGGTCGAAAATACGCTGAACAGAACTTTTCGTTGAAGGTCTGCGCTACTCAATATGAGAAACTCTTTCATTACCCTCTGGAAATGGACAGAATAAAAAATTAGATGATCAAAGGAGGAACTCTTTTATGGAATATCTTGAGTATTACAAAGACAAAAAAATCCTTGTAACAGGGGGAGCAGGGGCAATAGGCAGCAACCTGGTTAGGGCCCTGTCAGGACTGGGCGCCAAACTCATTATTGTCCTTGATGATCTATCAGCCTCCTATGAATGGAATGTCCCTTCTGCACCAAATGTGTTGTTTGTAAAAGGCAGTGTGACCGATGATGTCGCCTTAAAAAGGGTCTTCCAGGAAGAGCCTGAAATTGTTTTTCATCTCGCAGCATTTTTTGCCAATCAGAATTCTGTGGATTATCCTGAAAGAGATTTAATGGTAAATGCACTGGGGACGCTTAAAGTTCTTGAATATTCAAATCTATGCAAGATTGAAAAATTTATCTATGCATCCTCAGGTTGTTCGATCTATGGAAGCCAGGCCCCTCTTCCTTTAAAAGAAGAATTTATGTCTATGCACTTAACCACTCCCTATCAGATTACAAAAATGCTCGGTGAACTTTATTGCAACTTTTTCTGGCATCATTATGGACTCAAAATAGTGAAAACAAGATTCTTCAATTCCTATGGTCCTGGTGAGGTTCCGGGACAGTATAGAAATGTTATACCTAATTTTATTTACTGGGCAATGAAAGGGTTACCACTTCCCATAACGGGTACTGGAGAAGAGACAAGGGATTTTACCTATGTGGACGACCTAATAGATGGGCTACTAAGGGCTGCCTACTTTGAAGATGCTGTAGGAGAAGCAATAAATTTAGCGTCTTCAAGAGAAATAAAGATTTTAGACCTTGCTAATATGATAAATGAACTGACCGAGAACAAAGCAGGTATAAGATTTGTGGCAAAAAGGAAATGGGACACGAAGAATAGACTTTTAGCCTCTATAGAGAAGGCAAAACAGTTAATCGGATATGAACCAAAAATGGATTTCAAAGAGGGTCTAAATAGGACAGTCAAATGGTTTAAAGAAAACTGGGACAATATTGATGCCTGCGCTGAGTTTGGCCCGGGTATTTCTTCTGCAGTAAGGGAAATCATTGTGAGGTGAAGTTATGCCAAAGATACTGATAGTCTTTGGAACAAGACCTGAGGTTATAAAACTCTACCCTGTGATTAGGGCACTGAAGGGATACGAACAGGCAGAGGTAAAGATCTGTGTTACTGCTCAACACAGAGAAATGCTTGATCAATTTCTCAATTTCTTTCATTTAGACCCGGATTATGACCTTAATATTATGAAAAAAGGACAGACTCCCTCAAATGTGGCATCAGAGATCTTTGCAAAATTGGAACCTGTATTACAACAGGAAAGGCCAGAATATGTGGTTGTCCAGGGAGACACCACCACTGTTGCTGCCACTGCTATGTGCGCCTTTTACTGTAAAGTCAAAGTTGCCCATGTAGAGGCCGGTCTTCGGACCTTTAATAAATGGCTCCCCTTTCCAGAGGAGATAAACAGAAAAGTAGCAGGAGTAATCGCAGATCTCCATTTTGCGCCCACCAGAAAGGCAAAAGAGAATCTCCTTAAGGAAGGGATCGACAGCAGCAGGATTTTTGTAACAGGGAATCCTGTGGTGGATACACTAATGTCCATCACGAGGGTGAAAGATGAGTTTAAATGGGATGGCTTTGAAGATCTCATATCATCAATGGATGGAAAAAGGTTGGTTCTTGTAACAGCACACAGGCGGGAAAACTTTGGTCCTCCACTGCTGAACATATGCACTGCATTAAAGACATTGAGCGAGATGTACAGAGATCACCTCCTTATAGTTTATCCTGTCCATTTAAACCCAAATGTCTGGGAACCCGTACATGACATCCTTAAAGGTAGAGAAAATATCAGACTGATACCACCTGTAGATTATTTTCTCCTTGTTAATTTGATGCTGAAGTCCTATTTAATACTGACCGACTCAGGAGGAATTCAGGAAGAGGCCCCTACCCTTGGTAAACCGGTTCTACTTTTAAGGGAGGTTACAGAAAGGCCAGAGGCTGTAGAGGCAGGTGCTGTAAAAGTGGTTGGCACAGACAAAGACAGAATCCTGGAACATGCAATCAGGTTGATTGAAGACCCTGAGGAATATAATAAAATGGCAGGGAGTATCAACCCATATGGGGATGGAAGAGCAGGAGAAAGAATTGCAAAGATATTGATGGGAGAAGAAATAGAGGAGTGGGAACCTGAGCGTATTTCTGAGCGAGAATAAACTTGAGATGGGAGCAAAAAAGGCGGTAGTTATTTCAAAGAATCCTGAAAGGGTTCTGGATTTCCTTAAGAAGTACACCTCATATCAGGTCAAGGTCTACACCGGCAATCCACCTTTATGGAAAGAGGTAAACGAGATTATCATTGACTTTGGCAGGGGCCTTCCGCCTGAGGTTCCTGCTCACTTAAATGTTGCCACCTTTGAAGAACTATTTGAAAAGACCACAGGCAGGGTCTCACTTGAGTTCATTGAGAAACCGGAATACTTAGAGGACTTTTTAAAGAAGGCACACAACAAAGGAGCGTTTGACCTCTTCCAGAGGGCAACCGACATTATCGGAGCAGTTGTAGGAGGTATCCTGTATCTCATCATTCTGCCTTTCATCATACTCGCCGTTAAGATAGACTCTGAAGGTCCTGTCTTTTATAAACAGAAGAGGACAGGGAGATCTGGGAAGGTCTTTACAATATGGAAAATAAGAACAATGGTGAAGGATGCTGAAAAGGGTGGCGCTGTTTGGGCAAAAAAGAACGACAATAGAATCACAAGGGTGGGTAGGTTGTTGAGGAAGACACGGCTTGATGAGTTTCCACAGATATGGAATATCCTGAAGGGTGATATGAGCATTGTGGGGCCGAGGCCGGAAAGGCCGGAGATAGAGGAGAATCTGAAGACCCTGATACCCCATTATGATTTGAGGCATATAGTAAGACCAGGGATGGCAGGATGGGCTATGGTGAATCACGACTATGTTGACTCTGTTGAGGATGCAAAGATAAGGCATGAATACGACCTCTATTACATCAAGCACAGGGGCCTGATGCTCTACCTGAAGACCTTCCTGAAGGCACTTACAAGCCTACTACTCCTGAAAGGCCGATAAACCAGAGTCACACCTCGTAGGTGTGACTTTGAGCAAGTCACACCTACGAGGTGTGATTGACTGGGGGTGACTATCAGATGAGGAAGGAACCGCTCATTACAGGAGGTATCTATCATGTATTCACCAAGAGCATTGCGGGGTATAGGATTTTCAGGAAGAAAGGGGAGTATGAACGAATGAAAGAACTCTTATGGTTTTACAATAAAGAAAAGATGCCTACAAGGTTCTCCATATTCAAGAGACTAAAAAATAAAAAGGAGTTCTACGAAAATTATTTAAATGATAAGGAAGAGATTGTTGATATAATCGCCTACTGCATTATGCCAACCCATCTGCATATTTTGCTCAAGCAGTTAAAACCCAATGGGATATCCATTTACATGAGCAATGTTCTAAACAGTTACACCAGATATTTTAATAACAAGAATAAGAGAAGAGGCCCTTTGTGGCAGAGCAGATTTAAAAGTGTTATGATAAAGAGTGATGAACAGATCCTCCATCTGACAAGATATATACATCTGAATCCAGTAGCAGAGGGTTTAGTTGACAGACCTGAAGAGTGGCTATTTTCTTCATACAATGAATATATTGGAACTGCAGCCGAACAGATATGTAACTTTTCAGAGCATATAAATCTTGAGAGGCAGGAGTATATAGAATTTGTAGAATCAAGGATAGATTATCAGAGAAAACTATCAGAAATAAAAGCCCTGCTACTCGAATAATCACACCTCGTAGGTGTGAAAAAGGAGGTCAGGTTGAAACTGGTAATAGGTGGATCAATAAGTGGGTTATATGCAGCAACAAGGCTTGCTGAGAAGGGCGTGAAAACCCTTGTATTGGAGAAAAATGGCATACCCTCAAAGAGAACACTCATTATAACCCCTGAAGTACTAAGATTTCTGACCATTCCAGAGGATATTATCCTGAACCGGATAAGGGGGTTTGAGATATTTTTAAATGGCAAAAGGCTCTTTGTACCTCTTAAACATCCTGACATCGTTATAGAAAGAAGGGACCTTATAAAGTATCTTGAAATGCTCGCAACCAAAAGGGGGGTATCAATCCTGAAGGAGGCTGTATTCAGGGATGTCTCTGAAGATAAAAATGGCTGGGTTGTAGAGTATCAGCACAGAGAAAATGACAGAAGGGAAATCCTCCAATGTGATGTAATAATCAGTGCTGATGGCATCAGAAGCCGTGTAAGAGAGATCTTTTTTAAAAGCAGGCATGGGCACCTTTACCTTGTTCAGGCAAAGGTGCCCATGCCAGAAGATTACAGAAGAGATATCTCCAGGATATGGATTGACAGAAGATTTTCAGAGGATTTTATCTGGTTCATCCCACAGGACAAAAGGTTCGGTGTATGCGGACTCTGCTCAGAAAGGGCTGACGCCAGGGAGAGACTTGATGCCTTCTTAAATGAGTCAGGCCTTGAACCCTTAGAATACGAATCAGGTATCGTGCCTGTGTATAACCCCGGGTTTTTTCCCTACAAAAGGGTTGGTAAGAGAGAGATATTCCTTGTGGGAGATGCAGCACTTCAGGTGAAGATGTCTACTGTTGGTGGGGTCTTTGCAGGGCTATGGGGCGCATTCTGTGCCACAGAGAGCCTGACAGAGAATCTCCCCTTCACGAAGTTCTATAAAGAATTAAAGAGAGAACTGGACATACATTACTATATACGAAGGGTCCTTGTAAGACTTGAATATCACGACTATCACTGGTTTATGAGGTTATCAGAAGATCTGAAGCACATCTTCTATGATGTCCCCAGAGACAGGATGAGAGAGATATTTCTGAAGATACTCCTGAAAAAACCCTCCCTGATACTACTGGGTCTAAAGGGTCTTTTAAAATATCCCATAATCACACCTCGTAGGTGTGACGGTCAATAAACTCCCTATGCCAGAGTTCGAGCATCAGGAGATTATACAACTGGTACTGCCAGTTCCAGCGTCCTGAGATATGCTCATCTATCATCTCCCTTATAAACTCCTCCCTGAAGTACCCCCTCTCTACACTCCTTC
>JALUSH010000003.1 GCA_027016675.1 Thermodesulfovibrio sp. | reverse complement strand
CACCAGGAGGGTGAACCAGATTTTCCCCTCGGAGATGGACATGATGTCCATCGAGAATGATGTGAAAAGGCAATACCCGCCAATCCCTTACGAGTTTCGACAATTATCAATTGCTGTTTGTTTAGGGATTCCAGAAGTTTTCCCCAAAATATATCATTAATAAAAGAAACTGTTGAAAGAAGAAGATAAACTTCACAACAAGGAATTTATGGTTATTTAAACAGGCAGAGATGTGGTTCATCAGGGCATTAATATTAGGGCTCAAGGGTTCAAGGAGTACAGGGTTACAGGAAAACTATTATAGCTCTATTACTTGACTTGAACCCTTGAATCCTTGAACCCTCTATCACTTTTGAGTATTGCTACATGGTCTTCTTCACCACCTCTGCCTGTGATGGCACTGCTATGTATTTCATGTCTATACGGAGTGCTCTGTTTTTAAAAAGAATGATAGAGGTTCATTCATAAATTAGGGGACCCCTTAAGGGATTCAACTTGACAAAGATATTTGATAACACGTATCATTAAAAGTTATTAAAAATCAATAGAATTCTCAGAGCAATACTCTTTAATTATTTTATTTTATGCAAAAAAACAAAGACTTAAGAAAGATTGCCTTCCTTTCTGGCAATGAGGCCTTTGCCCTTGGTGCCAGTGAGGCTGGTGTTAAGGTTGCTTCAGCCTATCCTGGTACACCCTCAACTGAAATATTAGAAACCCTCAGCACTTACGAGGATATTTATACAGAGTGGGCACCTAATGAAAAGGTTGCACTGGAGGTGGCACTGGGTGCCTCTATAGCTGGTGTAAGGGCAATGGCATCAATGAAACATGTGGGTCTCAACGTGGCTGCTGATCCTTTATTTACAGCCTCTTATACAGGGGTGAGGGGTGGGCTTGTCGTGGTGGTTGCAGACGACCCTTATATGCACAGCAGCCAGAATGAGCAGGACAGTAGAAACTATGCCATGGCTTCAAAGACCCCCATGCTTGAGCCTTCTGAGCCTGAGGAGTGCAGGGCATTTATAAGGGCGGCCTTTCAGATAAGTGAAGACTTTGACACACCTGTACTTGTAAGAACTACCACAAGGGTTTCTCATGTCAAAGGGATTGTGTATCCTGAAAGGAAGAAAAAGAAATCTGTAAATGCCGGTCTTGTAAAGATGCCGGAGAAGTTTGTAATGTTACCAGTACATGCAAGAAAAAGAAGGATAGTTGTAGAAGAACGCTTAAGAAAGTTAAAAGAATTTGCTGAAACATTTTCCTGCAACAGGATTGAATGGGGTGATAATGAAATAGGTTTTATCGCCTCTGGTATATCCTATCTTTATGTGAAAGAGGCATTTCCAGAGGCGTCTGTTTTGAAACTGGCACTTGTATATCCCTTTCCTGAAAGAATGATAAGAGACTTTTCTCAGAAGGTAAAAAAACTCTATGTTGTTGAGGAGCTTGACCCCTTCATTGAACTCCATGTCAAGGCTATGGGTATTAAATGTATTGGCAAGGAGATTATTCCTCCATACTATGAGTTAAACACAGTGAGGCTCAAGGAGACAATTAACGGAGAAAAGAAGGAGGTCTTTTCATCCATTAATATCCCTCATAGGCCACCTGTGATGTGTCCCGGGTGTCCCCACAGAGGAATTTTTTATAATCTTTCAAGGTTGAAGGTCTTTGTTACAGGAGATATAGGATGTTATACCCTTGGTGCCTTGAAACCGCTGTCTGCAATGGATACATGTATCTGTATGGGGGCTGGCATTGGAAATGCCCTGGGAATCGAGAAGGCCCTTGGTGAGGATGCCCTTGGTAAGGTTGTGGCTGTTATTGGCGATTCCACATTTATTCATTCTGGCATAACACCTCTGATTGATATTGTCTACAACAGAGGCTTTACCACGGTGATTATACTTGATAATCGAACCACTGCCATGACAGGACATCAGCCAAACCCAGCCACAGGCAGGACTGCAATGGGTACAGAGACAATGGAGGTTGATATTGAGGCACTCTGCAGGGCTATCGGTGTGAAAAATGTTGTTACCATAAATCCCCATGATATTAATAATAC
>JALUSH010000002.1 GCA_027016675.1 Thermodesulfovibrio sp. | reverse complement strand
GTGTAGTGGTACGTGGGGGTAGAGTGTTTATAACTTATTGAAATTGTTGATTTTTTTGAAACGAACTGTCAAAGTTGAGTTAAAATGAGGGGATTTTAGGTTACAAAAAAGATAAAGACTTAAGTAGTCAAATTAAGTAAACTCCTAACCTTTTGACGAAGTTCTTCGTGATCAAACGGCTTAACAATGTACTCCTGAATACCAAAAGACAACGCCTTATCTCTATGTTTATCAGAACCTCTTGAAGTAATAATAATTACAGGAAGTTTTCCAAGCAACCCCCGTCTGTTCATCTCTCGTAGGAGTTCATATCCGTGCATCACTGGCATCTCAAGATCTGTAATCACCATATCTACCCAGTTTTCATCTATTATATTTAATGCTTCCAGTCCGTTTGTAGCGGTAATCACCCTTGTCTGATTCATCTGTAGAGTTTCCGTCAGGGCCTTCCTGACGCTGAGAGAGTCGTCAACCACTAATATTGCCTTCTCCCTCTGTTTCAGGGCCACGGGAATAAATCTTGAATGAGTTGTGTGTTCAGGTCTTTCTACTACAGTAAGTGGATTTATTACCAGCCTTACTTTACCTTCGGTAGAGACACTCACTCCAGTGTAATATCCTATACCTTCTATAAACCTGGGAAGGGGTTTTATTAGTGTATCCTCCTGACCCAGAAGAGAATCTACCACAAGCAACACAGGCATGTCTGAGCCGTCTTTTACCACAATAGCAGGACGTCGGGGGCTCTGGGCAGAGGTGTACATTCCGAACACCCTGTCAAGGTATCTTATCCTCGCAGTCAGGCCTCGGTAAGAGGTCTGAACTGGTTGCCTCGATACATCCAGCTCTGACAACTCCTCTACCAGGGATGAGGGAACAACAAACTCCATACCACCCACCTCAAACCTTACCACATTCACCACCACAAGCGTAACAGGGAATCTGAGTCTGAACACGGTTCCTTGGTCCTTCTTGGTAGCTACCTCAACGGTACCATTGATTTCAGCCAGTGCCTCTCTGACCACATCAAGGCCTATTCCCCTGCCTGCCTCAAGGGCCGCCTTTTGCATCGTAGAAAAACCAGGGTGAAATATACATCGTAAGAGTTGTTTCTTGGTTATCTTCTGTCCCGATGAAAATATACCCATTTTAACCGCCATCTCTCGTACTTTCTCCAGGTCTATCCCTCTGCCATCGTCTTTTATATATATCTCTATAGTGTTTCCTTTCCTTTTACAGTAAAGAACAATTGTACCTTCTTCTGGTTTCCCTTTCCTTCTCCGTTCCTGAGGTGGTTCAATACCGTGAGTAATGGCATTTCTTATTAGATGCAACAATGGCTCATAAAGCCTCTCGTAAGGAACTTTGTCTATTCTGGTCTCCGTCCCTTTTACCAATAACCTGACCTTCTTTCCCTCCACCGATGCAAGGTCTCTGACAGTCCGGACAAACCTTTGGAAGAGCCTGCCAACCTCTACTGTTCTCGCCTCTGAGAGCAGTTCTCGAATCTCTTTTAAGGACCTGTCAATATTAGAAAAGTGGGTGGTTATCTCTGCCAGAAACTCCTCAATAGACTTCAAGCCCTCGTTTATATCATTGGTAATCTCCTGGAGTTTTCTGGTAAAGAGATTCAACTCGTCATATCTATCAAACTCCAGTTCTCTGAACTCTGTCAACAGAGGATCTACATAGGAAACCTTTTCGGGCAAACTGAAGGCGTATCTATCTGTAAAATCTCCCACCTCCTTCAATAGCCTGCTTAAAGCAAAGGCTACTTCCCCTCTTAACTCCTCTATAACCTTCTTTCGTCCGAGTAGATGACTCTTTATTACTGTAAGGTCTCCTATCTTATTCATTATCTCGTCAATAATATCTATCCTTACCCTGAGCATATTACTCAACAGTTCCCCCTCTTCCCTCCCCCTGTCATACTCTTTCCTTTCTACTACAGCAGTGGTCTTAACAGGTCTCACTATATGAAGGGCCTGTATCTCTTCCTGAAGGACTCTAACCGGTTCCTCGGGCAATGGCTTTCCTTCGGAAGCCTTCTTCAACAGGCTCTTTATCACATCCAGTGCCTTCAGAAACCAGTCAATGAGTGGCTTACTCACCGGGCGTCTCCTGTCTTTTACTTCTTCTAATAGGTCTTCCATTTTATGAGCCAGTTCACTAATAGGATGAAGCCTCACGAGAGCTGCAGAGCCCTTCATGCTATGGGCCGCTCTGAAGAGATCTTCAACCTTGGAAAGGTCGTCCGGATTTGACTCTAATGCCAAGAAACCCTGCTCTAAGACATTAACCAAGTCAGCAGACTCTATAAGAAAAAAATCAAGTATCCCTTTTTCCTGTTTCATAATCTCTTTTCTTCACCCTGTACTGGATGGATATCTCATCCACATCCAGTACTTCTGCTGAGTGTTCATAAACAAGGTCAGGCTTTCCTGTACTCAAAAGTCCTAATGGACCGTTTACTGTCTCTACTACAACAATGAATCTCTCTGTAGCAGATGTGCCTTTCAGATTATACAGAATGGACAGATCCACTACAGGCACTGGTTCCCCTTGCAGACTCATTATACCTACAACATACTCCGGCGCCAAAGGTATCGGTACTATCTCAGGATTCTCTAACACCTTGAGGACTTTTTCTATCTCAACAGAAAAGACCTTATCATATACCTGGAAGGTACAAGCAACAATTTCTAAATATTCCTTATCGGGAACGAGTTCGGAAGAATCTTTCTCAAGTTCCTGCTGCATATCTAACTCAGCAATTTCTTTACTGCAAGTATAAGGTCTATAGGCTCAAAAGGTTTGGTAATATACTCGTCAGCACCTTGCTTCAACCCCCAGTACCTGTCACTTTCCAGAGACTTGGAGGTAACCATTATTATAGGAATATCCTTGGTGTTCTCATCTCTCTTAAGCCCTCTACATACCTCAAAACCGTTTTTCTTTGGCATAATTATGTCAAGTATAATGAGGTCTATATCTTCCTGTCGTGCCTTTCTCTCGGCCTCTTCTCCATCGTGGGCGGTAATAATCTCACATCCCGTATCCTTAAGGGCTGCAATCATATATTGCAGATCTGTCTCACTGTCGTCTGCAATTAGAATCTTGGGCATCTCTTCTATCCTCCTTCCATCTTAATTAATCCCACTTTATTAAGAGAATAACATATCCTTTTTACCTCCAGTTCATCCATTCTTGATTGTATTATAATATCTCGTAAAGGCCTTTTTCCATCAATGAGAGAGTAAATAAGAAGCTCTCTTTCATCAAGGCTGTACTCTTGAAGAGCGTCTTCAGTAATGAGTCTCTTAAAAACAATCTCATCGTCCCTGAACTCCTCTGCAGCCACCTTTCTCTCGTCAAGTCTTCTCAGCCCATCCAGAATCAAGCTGTTAGGAGAAAGCCTGAACTTTATATCACTTAGATTTAAAGGTAAAGGAAGGTTCTCAAAGTAGAAACTTCCGTCACTACTGTCAAGGATGCTGTAGATGGCGTCTTCAGTAAGTCTTCTGAGATACTTCATCAATTCATCTTCAGTAATGTATCCCTCCTGAACAAGTATCCTCCCGATAGGTAAACCCTTCTGTTTGGCCTTTTTAACTACCTCCGTAACATTCTTTTTCTTTATCCTTCCATCTTCAATGACCAGGTCTGTAAGGGCCTTTGAATACCCTTTTCTTGAGGTAGCACCAAACACTATATGGCCAGAGTCAAAGAAGACCTCTGCAAAGGCATGCCGCGTAAGGACAGAGAGTTTCCCACTAAGTGCAGTCATATTAATGAACTGAAATATGTCAGGCACACCGACATGATTTATGCGCCCAGAGAATACGATGTTCTCACTCCTGATAACCTCACTCTCTTTTAAAGTCTCCACCAGTATATTCTTTAACTGAGCAAAAAACTCCTTTTCAAAGTATGTTTTTATTATCTTCTCTATTCTTTCTTCAATATCTTCTGAGTCTGCCTGCAGATGAGACATCTGAGACTGTACCCCCAGTACCTCATCTATCTTTGCCACAAGTTCATCAGGTTCAAATGGTTTCTGAAAGAAATGCAACACTCCAAACTTCTCCTCAAAGGTCTGTCCCACATCCTCTCCCCTTGAGGTAATCAAGATCAGAGGTATGTCTTTCAGTTCTGGATCAGAACGAATGGTTTTGCAAAGTTTATATCCATTCATTCTCGGCATCACAAAGTCTACAAGAATTATGCTCGGCTTGATAGTTTTAGCCATTTGGAGTCCTATATCTCCATCCTCTGCCGTGTAAACCTTGTAACCCTTTGCGGAGAGAACAACCTCTGCAAGACGTCTTATAGTAAGAGAATCGTCAATGACCAGTACAGTCCTCTCCTCTTCCATATCCATCTCTTACCTCTTTTTTAATATATCCATTGCCTTTGCAAGAGATATCTTCATCCTCGTGAATGCCTCCGCAAGGGTTTTCATTTCGTCGTTAGTATGAACCTCAAACTCCCTGTCCATCTTTCCTCGGCTTATCTCGTCTGCCACACTTACAAAGTTCTCAATAGGTCTTACCACACTTCTTACTATAATTCTGTCTATAACCAGCAGGACCGCCAGAAAGAAGACTACAGAACCTCCTGTAAAGTAAAGAAGTTTCTTAAAGGCCTGCCTCAGAGGTACCTCTGCAGGCACATAAACAAAGATACCTCCTACCACCTCGCCCACTTTGTATCCATATCCAGAGTTTGTTCCATACCTCCCCTTTATTGCCTCCAGAGCCTGCTCAACGCTTCCGTGACACTTAAGACACTTCTTCTCTGCTACTACCGGTAGACCCACTGCATAAAATCTCTTTCCTTTCTTCTGCACAAATCCTTTCCACTGCTTTTTACCCTTTTTAAAAGAACTGATCACCTTATTTTCAAATTCATCACTCAGGTTGTCAGGATTTAACGGATTTGGTGAAGACACGCGGTATATGTAGTCAGGATGGGTTTTTCTTGCAATCCTTGCTACATTTAAAGAAACAAAGGTACTGCTCATGCCCTCAATCACGAATTGTCCTGGTAAGAGTTCCTGTAATCTTGGACGAAGAATGTCTTTTAGATATGTCCTCGTGGCCTTCATAGTGGCAAGAAAGACTTCAGCCTTCTCTTCTGACTCTCTTATTGTATCCCTTTTAAAAATAAAATATCCTCCTGTTACTGCTATAGATAAAGAAACTACATATACAATAACAAGGATTACCATTATCCTTTTTCTGATAGAAAGGTTCTTAAACATAAACACTACCTCCCACAAGGAAATCTTTACGAAATTCTGCTATTGAAGTCTTCTCTTCTGTCAGGCGGTATCTCCTGTAGAAGTCTCGACAGAAGGAGGTTATAGGCATTACCATCCATTGGTTCACCCTTTTTATAAGCCATTTCTTGGAAGATGTTCTCTATAAGTATTGTACCTATGGGACCTACTATCTCCACAAAGGCATTCTCAAGCCTCTCTATTTCTTCTGCAGAAACCTCTGACTTATCGGTGTCCCCCTCCGTAGAGTTGGTAATGGAAAGGAAGAACTCTGTCATATCCTCAAAAGAAGTGGACGGAGGAGATACCCCTTCAATAAAAGAAGCCTCCCTAACTTTTGCGTCCTTTATTGCTTTCAATAATTGTTTGCCCTTCTGCCTGCCCATAGTTGCATAAACGACCTTTCCCTCCTGTAAATATATCTTCAGCAGATGCTCCGCTTCCTCCAATTTAATAATAATCTGTCCCGACCTGTTTTTACCGAAAAACCTTTTTAAGACCACAGAAAGTTCCATCCCTCACCTCTCAAAAATATATCAAAATATTTACAAAGGAGTCAAACCTCAAACTCCTTTACAAATTGTTTAAAATGGCTCCGCCACTTTGGTGACGCTCCCTGCAGTTTTTCAGCAGGACATGTACCTTTAGATGACTTCTTCGAAATGATTTTGGTATATTAATTAAAGTTGATAACTGAACATGGAGGGTTGGTCATGAAGGGGCTTTCAGTAAAAGTAAAAATAATATTCACCTTTGTAGGATTGATATCCCTTACCATATTGGGCCTTTTTGCATACCACACCTACGAAAAATATGAAGATGCAGAGAAGATACTTCTGCAGCAAAATAGATACTTTGTTGCTTCTCATCTACCAGCAGTGGCTGACTTGCTTGGTTCACCCGATCCAGATGCATTAAAGGAGTTTATCAAATACATTCAGAGACAGAGAGAGGATATAGAGTTTATCGTAATCACAGACAAAAACAGAAATATCTTGGGCTCCACTGCAAAGGCAATCTCTCTTGGTAACATCATGCACATCTTCACCGGCAATACAGGAGAGGTTATGCGGGAAGTGTCTGTTGAAGGAAAAGAGATACTGGTAGTGAGTCTTCCTGTAGGTATCCATGGGAAATTAACAGTAGGCTTTAAGGCTCCTACAATCCAGCAGATGTTAAAGGATGAGATAAAAGATGCACTTTTTGTGGTGCCAGGTTTTCTTGCTATCGGGCTACTGTTGGGGTTATTTGTAAGCATGAGAATCGTCAGACCTCTAAAGAATTTGATGGAAGGGATAAATACAATTGCCAAGGGTGAACTCCGTGAAGTGAAGGTGGAGTCTTCAGATGAATTTGGGCAGATTGCTGAGGTCTTCAATTCCACGATAAACAGGCTTCGGGGATATATAATGACAGAGGAACAGCGGAAGCAGATGGAACAGAATTTTATAAAGTTCCTTGAAGTAATAAGCGCGGCTGCAGAGGGTGACTTTACCCATAAATTACCAGTCACTGCTGATATGTTTGGATCCTTGACAGATGCGTTTAATCTCATGGTGGAAGACCTTTCCAGGTTGATGAG
>JALUSH010000001.1 GCA_027016675.1 Thermodesulfovibrio sp. | reverse complement strand
ACCCTTATCTATCCACTTAAGTCTTAAAAGACACCCCCTCCATACCTCCCCCTTGAAGGGGGAGGATGAAGGTGGGGGTGTATCAATGCCATGATGAACCACCTCTGGGCTATGAAAAATCTCAGATTTTTCATGGAGCCTTTCTGACTGCTCACTCCTGACTTCTGACTCCTGACTGTTGACTGTATCTATTTCACCCTGCCTTTCTTCTAAAATCTTTTTTACACAGTAATGCTATTAACTAAGTATCTACTTCCTTTCAATCACCTTCCCCTTATATCCTCCAGCCCTTGAGACAGCTTTCTCAAGGGCCTCATCCGTGACATTCTCATCTACCTCAAGCCATGCCCTTTTCTCCTTTAATGATACCTTTGCTTTTTTTACTCCATCAACCCCTTCCAGGGATTTCTTTATTGCAAGGGGTCAGAGTTCACAAGTCATTCCCTGAATATCCATTACCACCTGCTGGTCAATGGCATAGACCAGAGAGACCAAAAGGAACATAAAAATAATCAGTAATACTGAAATCCTCTTTAACATCTCGAACCTCCCGATTTTTATTTAACCATAGAGCATTAATTCAAAACTCAATACTTACTGTTACTACTCCACACAGCATGCCATCTTTCCGATATCCTCATCAAAGCTCTGGGCAACTTTCTTTATTGCCTCGCTGAGGGTTGGAAACACATGTACTGTATCACGAATATCATAGATGGTCATTCTATTTCTGACTGCATATACTGCTGAGGTGATTATCTCTGATGCATGAGGTCCAATCATATGGACTCCTACAATCTCCTTTGTCTCAGGGTGGATTACCATTGTAATAAGCCCTTGGGTTTCTTTCATGAGTGCTGCCTTCTCTACATGCTCAAAGGATATGGTTCTGCAGAGGCAGACATTGTATTTCTTCATGAATTCATCTTCTGTCATACCCACTGAGGCAACCTCAGGTGAGGTGAACACTGCCTTTGGTATAAGGTTGTAATCAATCCCCTTCTTTGTTCCCTCAAACATGTTCTGCACAGCAAGGCTGCCCTGCTTTGCAGCCACTGTCTCAAGAGGCATGATGCCTGTGACATCACCTGCAGCATAGATATGGGGCTCAGTTGTCTGTAGAAACTCGTTCACCCTTACAAAGCCTTTTTCATCTGCTTCGACTCTGGCTTTTTCAAGCCCGAGGGTATCAGTGTTTCCCCTGAGCCCTGTTGTCACAAGCACAGCCTCTGCCCGTACGGATTGTATTGCCTTGTCCTTCTTTTCAAAGACGACCTCCACCATGCCTTCAGCCTTTTTTGCTTCAAGGAGTTTTGTGCCTGTAATTATCCTTATGCCCTCCTCTGTCAGATACTCCTGGAGTTTCCCTGCCACAACTGCATCAAACTTCGTGAGGACCCTTTCAGATCGCTGAATCACCGTTGTTTTTATCCCGAAGCGGTGGAATATCTGGGAAAATTCCATCGCCTCAGGACCACCACCAAGTATTATTATTGAAGCTGGTTTTTTATCAAGACTGAATACAGTCCTGTTTGTGAGGTATCCTATCTCGTCTATTCCTTCCAGAGGAGGCACGAAGGTTGAGGCACCTGTTGCTATGAGAAAGTATTCTGCACTGAACTGCTTATCATTCACTACTACACTGTTAGGGTCTTTGAAGACCCCATGCCCCTCAATATAGTCAACATACTTCTGGGTATTGATCACATTGAGATAGTTTTTCTTCTGGAACCCCTCTACCATCTCACGGGTCTCACGGAGGGCCTCTACAAAATCACTACTGCCTGAAAAGGACAATGCCCTGAATTGGTTTTTCATTGTCTGATAGAGGAGTTCTCCCTGATGCAGCATTATCTTTGAGGGGATACATCCTACATTAACACAGGTGCCACCCAGCGGAAGGATTGAGCCGTCGTTAATGATAAGGGTCTTTCTCTGTAACCTCTCTGCCCTGTAAGCAGCTGCAAAGGCTGCTGCACCACCGCCTATTACGATCAGTTCGTATTGCATTGGTTTCTCCTTATTCTTTATTTCAAACAGCCCCTCAAATGCACCTAAGGTGCATCATTCTCTCCTTCCGGCAGACCGAAGGGTAATCAGTCCGGGGTTTCAGGTTTTCAACCGTACAGTAACAATATCAATCTCCTGAATGTGAGGGATATGACCACCGCCACAAGCCCTATCCAGAATATACCACGGGCGATCTTTCGGTTGCGGATGTCTTCTGCACAGTCACAGTCCGGTTTCTTGACGTATAGATTGTAAAAAGAGTAGCCAAGCATTACAAATGCTGCTCCAAGCAGGTAGGGTCTGAATCTTTCCAGAAAGCTAAGCTTACCAAGAAAACCGGCTGATGTGCCAAATAATACAAAAACAGCAGGGCCTATACAACACGAAGCTGCCAGAAATGAGGCTATTATGCTACCAATGCCTGTATATTTTTCCTTTGACATCGTGCTCCTTCTAATAGGCCATATAATAATCGGCTTCTTTTCTTAATCTTACCATCTCTTTCAGGCTTATTGGCTTGAAAAACTTTACTGATATCTTTTTCAGTGGTTCCTCAGGTGTACCTGCCTTTGAGACTATAAGATATCCTGTATTAACATAAAACTCAGCTCCAAGCTTGGAGAGCATCTTTATATAGTCGCCATAGGTTTTAGGGATATTCTGTAATAGTTTGTTAAATTGCTTTGACAGTGCCTCTCTCAGATTCTCAGGTATCTTATAGTTTTCTATATCATCCTTTTTACGGAGCCATCCAATCTTGAATGTATCTATTGCACTTGCATCCACCAGTACCTTTACATTAAAGCCTTCCTTAAGGGCTGCCCATATCATATTATAGGCCACACATATCTGTGCATCGTCCTTTTTAAGTGAGGTCTTAAGGTGTATCAAAAATACAGGTTTTTCCTCGGAATAAGCAGATGAGAGCAAAAGACCAATTGAGATAAAAGTAAAAAGTATGATAATTATTATTCTCTTTCCCATCGTTACCTCCTTTTTAAAGTATAAACTATTGAGTATACTCCAGGGTCAAGAAGTTTTTCTCGTAATCAAGTCAAGAGATTTGAGCACAGGACATTCATCTGTCTTTTCGTTGGTCTTACATGATAGGATCATTTCATCTAGTACCTTTTTCATGCCATGAAGGATTTTGATTTTTTCGTTAATCTCATTCAATTTCTCTTCAGCCTTTTTCCTTACCTCATGACAAGTCTCATCGTCAGGGTCATATTTCAGTCTTAACAGTTCTTTTATCTCTTTAAGTGTAAAGCCAAGTGATTTTGCATTCTTGATGAATCTTAATCTTAATACAGCATCTTCGGAATAAAGCCTGTAGCCTGATGATTTTCTGCTTGCATGAGTTATAAGACCTAATTCCTCATAGTATCTTATTGTATCTATGGATACGTGAGACATTTTTGAAAGTCTGCCTATTGTAAGAAGGTTGCTCATATCTATTTGGTGTTGATTATTTTAAGAAAGTGACTTATTACAACAGGATCAAATTGAGAGCCTGCATTCATCTTTAATTCCGAAAGTGCATGGTGGAAATCAAGTCCTTTCCTGTATGGTCTATCAGTGGTGATGGCATCAAAGGTATCTGCTACAGCAATTATTTTTGCTGCAAGGGGTATCTCATCTCCTTTGAGTCCTTCAGGAAAGCCTGTACCATCATATCTTTCATGATGGTATTTTACCGCAGGTACAATATCCTTCAGGAAGCTGATCTTTCCAATAATCTCTGCACCCTTTACAGGGTGTGATTCAATAATTGCCTTCTCTTCTGCAGAGAGCTTTGCACTTTTATAAAGGATATTATCTCTAACACCTATCTTCCCGATGTCATGGAGTCGGGCAGCAATGATTATGGTATCAATGTTTTCCAAGTCCATCTCACGTGCAATCCCACCTGCATATGCTGCCACTCTTTCAGAATGACCCCTTGTATATTTATCTCTTGCTTCAAGTGCTGTTACAAGACCCTCAAGGGATTCCAACATGATCTTTTTTAACTGCATATGAGCCTTTAATAATTCCTCTTTTGTAAGGTCAAGCAGTTTCTGGGATTCTGTGAATCGCAACTCAGCTCCTGCAATGCGCCTTTTAAGAAAGAGTAGTTTCTCAACCCTCAGAAGCAACTCTTCCATATTAAAGGGCTTGGTCATATAGTCATCAGCCCCCGCACTTAATCCATGAATTTTATCCATATCCTCATCCATCGAGGTAAGCATAATCACAGGGATCTCTGAAAATTCACTGGAACTTTTCAGATAAGAGAGAAGTTCATAGCCATCCATTTCAGGCATCATAATATCAGAGATTATAATTTCAGGTCTATCTGTGGCGATTTTGTGTATTGCCTCTTTACCATTGGAGGCTGAAATTACATGAAAATTATTCTTCATTAGATAGATTTCTATTAAACTACGCAAACTCTCTTCATCATCAACTATAAGGACTTTGGTGCCTTCTCCATTCACGAAAAATACCTCCTATGACCTGTATTTGTTCTAACTTTGCTGATTGTGACCTTGGTGTCAGCTTTGATGTTTACTTCAGCATATTCAGGTCATTCGATAACTATTGAATGAAAAAGTTATATAATTTAATTATAGTACATTCAGAATCAGGATTGTGAAATGATTTTAAAAACATATTAAATGAATAGTGATTTAATGATAAGGGATGAGTTAAAAAAACAGTTTATCAGGGAACTAACTGCATTTGAGAAATTTTATTTTCTTAACAGGGCCAGGGAGGCAATACTGATAAACAGATACCCAGTGTCAGAGGATCTATTTTATTACTGTTACTTTCTCACAATGAAAGAAAGAATAAGAAAAGCAGAGCCTGACAGAGGAAACGGTCTTTTGAGATTCATCATTGCTGAAGGCCTGAAGGAGATAGAGGAAGAGATAAGATACTATAAGGAAAGGCTTGAAGCAAATAGACTGCCTGAACCAGATAGGAAGGCAGAAAGCTTTCTGGAGTATTTTAGTATTGATTAATTTAGATAGTTTTTTATATAACTGCTGTCCAGATTCTTTAATATCAGCAACATGCCCCTCCGCTCAAGGTATCCTCTTCATCAACTGGCTTTTCTACTGAAGGGGCACAATTAAAGGGACCATAGTGGGTGCTCCTGTCCCCCATTACCTGAAAGTGCAGGGCATAGCGGGTGTTTTGAAGCATTGAGGCTGTGTTACCGCAGACAAGCATGGGCTTCCCTGTTATAAACCTGTGGTGGTCATCAAGTTCAAAAAAGTGTGGAAATCCGGGTATCGTACCCTTGTAAACTGCCACCTGGCCATAGTCCTCACATATATCCTCAAGGTCATCAAGCTTAAATGCCCTTATAGTAATGGAGTAAAAATCCACCATTCCTATCTTTTCCTCTATCTCAGGATTATCAAGGGAGATGCGCTTCTTTGAGACCACCCTGTAATCCAGACATCCCAGGTGTCTCAGTAGTCTCCTGAAGTCCTCTATGTACATGGCACCAGATAGACACTCACCCAGAAGCACAGGGTCATTTCTCAGGTGCTCTGGTACACGTCTGCCTGAGAAGACATCTGAAAAATAAAGCTCACCACCGGGCTTTAACACCCTGAATATCTCTCTGAAGACTGCCTCCTTGTCAGGGGATAAATTTATTACACAGTTCGAGATAACCACATCTACAGAATTGTCTTCTATCCCAATGGCTTTAAGATCCTCTATGAAGCCCTTTCTGAAATCTACATTGGGCCTTTTATAACCAAATCGTTCCATCTGTGCCCTGAGGTTTCTTTTTGCCACTTTTAATTGCTCATCGGTCATATCAATGCCGATAACAAATCCATTCTTGCCAACTAGCTTTGATGCTATAAATACATCCCTGCCACTGCCACAGCCAAGGTCAAGCACGGTGCATCCTTCAATGGCAGGTGGTATGGGCGAGCCGCAACCGTAAAACTTGTTAACCACCTCATCTATGATATAGGGCATAACATCATGGACATAAGACGGCATAGAGTCTGCAGGACAGCAGGCAGAGGTCTTCAGGTCTGCACTGCTTGAGAGTTTTTTACCGTAATATTCGCTCACTTTCTGTTGGAGTTCGCTTTTTACAAGTTCACCCTGACAGGAGCTTCCCCTTCCTACGGTGCAGGCATAGCAGTGCTCGAGCATGGTTATTTCAGGTGAGAAGTCATTATTGAAATCAATTTCCCAGAACTTCATGTTTTCGTAGCCTTTAATCCTCAGGCCAAGTGCAAGGTTGAAATCGCAGTCATAGACATAACCCTGATAGTCCACAGAAATGAGGCTTCTGCACATGATGGAATCCAGAGTTTCAGCATTGAACTGTTTTTTTAATTTTTCAAGATAGTCATCTATAATGCCCTTTCTCTCCAGCATCCTCCTGAATCTGCCCACAGGTGAGTTTACTATGCATATAAGGTTATTAAAGCGCACTCCATAACGCTCCTTAAGCACCTTTCTGAACCTTTGTTCAAGTTCTGATTGATGTGGAGGGAGTTCTGTATCAACGGGATTATAGACAAGGTCAAGTCCAAGACCATTTGAACCAAAGCCTAATTCATTAAGTTTACGAATCATCTCTATAGTCCGATAGAATACGCCTCTTCCACGCTGGAGGTCGGTCTGATCAGGGAAAAGCCCTGGAAGAGAGGCCATCACTTTTACTTTGTGTTTTCTGTATAGTTGCATAAACTGGCTGTACTCAGGCATATCAAGCACAGTAAGGCTGGTTCTCACAGTAATGTTTTTCCCTGCGCTGGAGAGTTCATTCAGAAATAGTGGAAGATTCGGGTTTAATTCAGGTGTGCCTCCGGTGAACTCAACATCTCTGATGGGAATTTCAATGAGTTTTTCAATTATCCCTTCTGCCGTGTCTCTGTTCATGTTTTTACTTCCTCGTGGGGATGCAGCGATATGACAATGGCGACAGTACTGGTTACAGCGGTTACCGAT